>CALGKS010000001.1 GCA_937930475.1 uncultured Collinsella sp.
TGGAATCCGAAGACATCATCGAGGTCGTCTCGCGCTACAGCGAAGACGGCGGCCAACTCGCAAATGGTATTTGTCTCACGGAGCGTGGCGAGTGGTATCTAGAGGGCGTCCGTGCCGGTATGCTCGTGCAGGACTTGATCAAGGACGAAGTCGCCGATCGATAACAGCGCGCATTCATAGTCGAAGCGACGCCGCCTGGGCAACCGGACGGCGTTTTGTTTCGAGATGGAGAAATGCTATTGCGCGTAAGAAAAATTGCGTGCGGCGCGCGTCGCGAGTATTACAATGAAGACCCGTAAGATGTGTATGGACAACTTCTACGGGAAGCGCAGGTAACTCAATATGACCAAGCATGTGTTCGTGACCGGCGGCGTGGTTTCGTCTCTGGGTAAGGGTATTACCGCGGCCTCGCTGGGCCGTCTACTCAAGTCGCGCGGCTACAAGGTAACGATGCAAAAGGCCGACCCGTATCTGAACGTTGACCCCGGCACCATGAGCCCGTTCCAGCATGGCGAGGTCTTTGTGACCGAGGACGGCTACGAGTCCGATCTGGACCTGGGCCACTACGAGCGCTTTATTGACGAGAACCTGACCCGCGATTCCAACTTTACGACTGGTGCCATCTATAAGAGCCTGATCGCCCGTGAACGTCGCGGTGATTTTTTGGGCGGCACCGTGCAGGTGATTCCGCACGTCACGAACGCCATTAAGGATAAGTTCCGTCGTATTGAGGAGCAGACCGGCTCCGACGTGGTCATCACTGAGTTGGGCGGCACTATCGGCGACATCGAGTCGCAGCCGTTTGTGGAGGCTATCCGCCAGTATCGCAAGGAGGCCGGCCCCGAGAACGTCTGCTACATCCACGTGTCGCTCGTTCCCTATATCGCCGCCGCCCATGAGGTCAAGACCAAGCCGACGCAGCACTCCGTCAAGGAGCTCCGCAGCTTTGGTATCCAGCCCGATATTATCGTTCTGCGCTCCGACCACCATATCGACGATGCCATCCGCGGCAAGATCGCAAGCTTCTGCGACGTCGACACCGACTGTGTCTTTACCAACGAGGACTGCGCGAGCATCTACGATGTTCCGCAGCTGCTTGCCGAGCAGGACTTTGACCTGCGCATTTGCGAGCGCCTGGGTCTGGACCCGCGTGAGCGCGACATGAGCGAGTGGAACGAGTTCCTGCGCAAGCAGAATCACGCCAACCATCACGCCGACAAGGTGAAGATCGCCGTCGTGGGCAAGTACACGCAGCTGCCCGATGCGTACCTGTCGGTTATCGAGGCCCTGCACCATGCGGGCGTCTTCTACGATCGCCATGTGGACGTCCAACTGGTCGACGGCGAGAGTCTCGATGAGCAGAACGTCTCCGAGGTCCTGGGTGACGCCTCGGGCATCTTGGTCCCTGGCGGCTTTGGCAAGCGCGCCCTGGAGGGCAAGATCCTCGCGGCTGAGTTTGCCCGTGAGCACAAGATTCCGTATCTGGGCATTTGCCTGGGTATGCAGGTGGCCGTGTGCGAGTTCGCCCGCAACGTCGTCGGCCTTGCCGGCGCCAGCTCTTCCGAGTTCGATCCGGATGGCCCGTATAGTGTCATCGACCTGATGAGCTCGCAGGAGGACGTGACCGAGAAGGGCGGCACCATGCGTCTGGGTGCCTATCCGTGCAAGCTTGCTGCCGATACCCTCGCGCGCGAGGCATACGGCGAGGAGCTCGTCTACGAGCGTCACCGTCACCGCTTTGAGTTCAACAACGCCTTCCGCGACCAGCTCGAGGGCGCCGGTCTGGTTATCTCGGGTCTTTCGCCCGACGAGCGTCTGGTCGAGATGGTCGAGCTGCCGCGCGACGTACATCCGTGGTATGTGGCCACCCAGGCTCATCCCGAGTTCAAGAGCCGCCCGACCAACCCGCAGCCGCTGTTCCGCGAGTTCGTGCGCGCTTCGATCGGCCAGCACGAGGGTGTCGACCGTCTGCAGGTGACGCCCATGAACCTCGCTACGGACTAAGGGTGCCGGCGAACCAAGAACATACCGAAGCTACTCCCTCGTCGCTCGCTGTGGCGGCGGGGGAGTATCTCGATTACCTCGCGGTCGAGCGGGGCTTGGCGCGCAATACGATTGCGGCCTACCGTCGTGACCTGACGACGTACTGCGCCTATCTGGAGCGGGCTGACGTTGCGTCTTTTGCAGATGTGAGCCGTCAGGTCGTGGAGGGCTTTGTTGCCGATCGCCGCGACGGAGGCTATTCCGACGCCTCGGTGGAGCGCGCGCTTGCTGCCGTGAAGGGCCTGCATGCCTTTTTGGTGCGCGATGGGGCCGTGGCCCAAAACCCGACGGCGGCGTTGCGCCTGCCCAAAAAGGCAGATCGCCTGCCGGAATACCTTTCGGTGGAGGATGTTTTGGCACTGCTCGATCAAGACTTTCCCGAGGGCGAGATGGGACTGCGCGATCACGCCATCTTGGAAGTGCTTTACGGTTGCGGCTTGCGCGTGAGTGAGCTGGTTGGGCTCGATGTGGGCGATATCCATATCGATGACGGGTTTGTCCTGGTGCGCGGTAAGGGCTCCAAGGAGCGTCTGGCCCCGTTGGTGGGAAGCGCGGCTCGTGCCTTGGCACACTATATAGGTGACGGGCGCACGCTCCTGGCCGCCCATGCTCACGGGACGGAGACCTCGGCGGTCTTTTTAAATAAGAACGGACGTCGCCTGTCGCGCCAGGCCGTGCATGCGATATGCGAGCGGTATGGGCGCCAGGTGGGGCTGGTTGGGCTCCATCCCCACACCCTGCGCCACTCCTTTGCCACCCACATGCTCGCGGGCGGTGCCGACCTGCGTGTGCTGCAGGAGATTTTGGGCCATGCCGATATTTCGACCACGCAGGTCTACACGCATGTCGACCGCACGCAACTGACCGAGGTCTATCTGGCGGCGCATCCGTTGGCACATCGCTAGCACCTCGCTGACCTGCATATTTATAAATGTTAAAGGGGACGGGCCCCAGATTGCCGAGACGCACTTTTGCGCACATGGGCAATCTGGGGCCCGTCCCATTTCTCGCCAGACACCGACGCGTTGGTGGGCCGTGTGTACCGTGGGTGGGGGAGTTTGGGGGCGATGTGAACGGTGTGTAAAGGGACGTAAAAATCGCCTCAAGGTCAACTTGAAGGTTGAGGTTCGCGGGCGTGGTTCTACAGGTGGCATCCCGCCTTTGCTGCAAACACAACATATTGTGTTTTCGAACATATGCTCGGGGGTGTTTTACAACATATTGGGGGTGGAGTGGTGG
>CALGKS010000002.1 GCA_937930475.1 uncultured Collinsella sp.
GTCGTGATGGGCGAGCCTACCCAGGAGCAGCTCGACCTGTATTCGCTCGTTCGCCGTACGCACGAGGAGTGCGTCGCCGCCATTCATCCGGGCGTCGAGGGCAACGACATTTTCAAGCTTTCCAAGAAGATCATCGGCGATGCCGGTTATGGTGATTACTACAACCATGGCCTGGGTCACGGCGTCGGTATCGACATCCACGAGCTGCCCAACTTCAACCACAGTAAGAACATCATCGAGGTCGGCTCGGTTGTCACCATGGAGCCCGGCGTCTACCTGCCCGGTGTGGGCGGCGTGCGCCTGGAGGACTACGGTGTCGTTACCGAGAACGGCTACGAGCCCTTCACCAAGACCCCGCATGACCTCCACGTCATCGATTGCTAATCCACCCCGGTAGATTTTTGGGACATGCCTTAAAATCTACCTTTTGGAAACGTCGCCGCGGAAACGCGAAAAGTAGATTTTAAGGCATGTCCCAAAAATCTACTTTGGGGGCGGGGCGTCCGGTATTATTCGGGCGCCCCGCGTTCTCTTTTTATGCGCTCGCTGCAGGCGCCGTCTGCAAGTGTATAATTTCGGTCGTATGTAATTTGGACGCTTGTGCGTTCTGCCCATAACAAGAAAGGTCGCTATGCCTACCATTTCTACCGCCGACTTCAAGAACGGCCTCGGTCTCCGCATTAAGGACAAGGTCTACACTATCGTCGAGTTCCAGCACGTCAAGCCGGGCAAGGGCGGTGCGTTCGTGCGCTACAAGACCCGCGACATCAAGAGCGGCCGCGTCGTCGAGAACACCTGCAACGCCGGCACCAAGTTCGAGAGCGTCATGCTCACCACCCGTGAGTTCCAGTACCTCTACAACGACGGCTCCGACTACATCTTCATGGACAACGAGTCCTACGAGCAGGTTCCCGTTCCCGAGGACATGGTGGGCGAGAACTCCAAGTGGCTGCGTGAGAACGACACCTGCCAGCTGCTCTTCGCCGACGACGAGCTCATGGGCGTGACCCCGCCGATGTTCATCGAGACCACCATCGTCCAGACCGACCCGGGCTTTAAGGGCGACACCGTCCAGGGTTCCACCAAGCCGGCCACCATCGACACCGGCGCTGTCATCCAGGTCCCCATGTACCTCAACGAGGGCGAGGTCATCAAGGTTGACACCCGCGACGGCAAGTTCGTCTCCCGCGTCTAGCAACCAACTCTTCTAGGAGGATTCATGCCCCAGGAAATCAAGATTGACGGCATCGGCATTTCGCCCGATGTTCTGACCGCCATCGTCTCGCGCGCCGTGTCGGATGTCGAGGGCATCGCCTCCGTTGGCGTCAAGGACCTTGCCACCAACCTTGTCTCCATGATGCTCTCGTCCAAGGCTCCGGCTTCCGAGCCGGCGGTCGAGGCCGAGGTCATTGGCGACAAGCTCGCGCTCACCGTGCGCGTCGTGGTGTTCTTTGGCTATCCGTTCAAGAAACTCGCCGAGGCCGTTCGCGCCGCCGTTGTCGCCGCCATCGATGCCCAGGTGGGCGTCGAGGTCGAGCGCGTTGACGTTTGCATCGACGGCCTCGTTTTCCCCAAGGAGTAACCTTTGAGCCTTAAGGTTTATCGCGGGCGTACGCTTGCCCGCAGTCAGGCGCTGCAGCTGCTTTTCCAGGCCGAGGCCACGGACAGCCCGCTCGAGCGCGTCCTCGAGGGCGATTTCCTGATTTCGAAGGGTCCCCTCGACCCCTATGCGCTGGAGCTTTGCCGCGGAGCCTACGAGCATATCGATCGTATCGACTGCGCCCTGCGCGCTGTCGCCAAGAACTGGGATCTTATGCGCATGCCCGGCGCCGACCGCAACCTGCTGCGTATCGCCGTCTACGAGATGCGCTTCCTTACCGACGAGGAGGTTTCGGACGCCATCGTGATCAACGAGGCTGTCGAGATCGCCAAGGCTTACGGTACCGACCAGTCCGCTTCGTTTGTCAACGGCGTTCTGGGCAAGATCGCCCGCAGCGAGGAGCTGCCGGGTGAGGACCTGTACCAGGAGCTGCTGGCCGAGGATCGCGCTCGCGAGGAAGCTCAGGCTGCCGCCAAGGTCGCTGCCGCTCAGGCCGCCGCCGGTGTGCTTGCCGATGATGCGGACGCTGCTGAGGCCGTCGAGGAGTAGTCATGCCAGAGGGTTCTGTCCGCAACTTTGACGAGATCTCAGACCGTTTGGATCAGATCATCGCTACCGTTCGCTCCAAGGATACCTCCTTGGAGCGTTCGCTCGATCTGTTTGACGAGGCGATTGAGCTGGGCTCCCGTGCGGTCGATATGGTCGACAAGTTTGAGCTGACGCCGCGTGAGGCCGACAAGCTCGAGCAGGAATACGATGAGGATGCGGCAAACGAGTCCCAAGATAGGCAGTCTGCATCCCCGGATACGAATGGTTGATGGCATTCATGAAACGCGTGCGTCTCGATGACGAACTGATTTCACAGGGCATCTGCGCCGATCGCGCGGATGCCCTTCGCACTCTTATGGCCGGGTTGGTTTCGAGCGGCGGTGAGCGTTTGACCTCTCCGGGGCTCAAGGTGACGCCGGGCCTGCCGCTGCACGTTAAGGGGCGCATTCCGTACGTTGGACGCGGCGGCCTTAAGCTTGAGGGTGCGCTCGATGCGTTTTGTATCGATCCCACGGGCCTTGCCTGCCTGGACGTAGGCTGCTCTACCGGCGGCTTTACCGATTGCCTGCTCAAGCGCGGTGCCGCCACGGTCGTTTCGGTCGACGTGGGCCGTGCCCAGTTTGATTGGTCGCTGCGCCAAGACGATCGCGTGACGCTCCACGAGCGCACCAACGTGACGCAGCTGCCCGAGCTTGGCTACGGCGGCGTTATCGACCTGGCCGTGTGCGATGTGTCGTTTACGAGTATCGCGAATATCATCGACGCGGTGCTGGCGTGCCTGGCGCCTTCGGGCTCGTTTTGCACGCTCGTAAAGCCGCAGTTTGAGGCTCCGGCGGCGCTGGTGGGCGAGGGCGGTATCGTGACCGACCCCGCCGTGCGTGTCGACACGCTCGTTGCGGTCATCGAGCTGTTTGCCGCGAAGGGATTGTTCCCGGTCGATGTGTGCGTGTCGCCCATCCATGGTGCCAAGGGCAACGTGGAGTTTTTCCTGTACGGCACGAGGTTTGCCCCCGGCGAGCGCTCGAATGACGAGCTGCAAGCCCAGGTATCGGCTTTGAGCGAGAAAGCGGCAACGCTATGAAGGTCTTTCTGGTTCCCAATTACTACAAGCAAGAGGCGGTCGAGAGCGGCCTGATGCTCGAGCTCTGGCTGACGCGCCAGGGCTACGAGGTCGCATGGGCGGCCGATCAGCGCTCGAAGATTCAGAGCACGCCCGATGTCGACGATGCCGACCTGGTCATTACGCTCGGCGGCGACGGCACGCTGCTGCGCGCCGCCCGCATCCTCAACTACCGCGAGATTCCCATCCTTGGTCTTTCCTATGGTCACCTGGGCTTTTTGACGGCGGCCAGTCCCGAGGAACGCGACGTTTTGCAGGTTGTGAGCGATGCCCTGTCCGGTGAGCTCCACGTGAGCCGTCGCGCCACCATCGCCGCAGATATCGTTTCCGTGCGCGAGGACGGCACGAAGGACGTCGTGCGTTCGTTCGCCCTCAACGACATGGCGCTCACACGTGGGCCCTTGTCCGATATGGTCGAGTTCGACATCACCGTGTCAGGCCACCATATCGACCGACTGCGCGGTGACGGTGTCGTCGTGTCGACGGCGACCGGCTCTACGGGCTATGCGCTGAGCGCCGGCGGCCCCATTGTCAGCCCCGATTACACGGGTATGGTCTGTGTGCCCATCGCGCCGCATACCATTCAGGCTCGCGCCTTTTTGACCTCGCCAAGCGATGTCGTCGAGATCTTTATGTCCGACGACCGCCCGAGTGTGCCTGCCATCGCTATCGACGGACAATTTATTACCTGCGACGGCACGGTCGAGAGCGTGGCCGTGCGCCGAGGCCCCGGCGATGTGCTGTTGCTCGACTATGGCCCCGAAAGCTTCTATAACTCGGTGAGCCGCGTATTCTACGGAGTTCGTCATGATCGATGAGCTGCAGGTTTCAAACATTGCACTCATTCGCGAGGCGACGTTGGTGCCGAGTGCCGGCTTGACCGTCCTGACTGGCGAGACTGGCGCCGGTAAGACCGCGCTGCTTTCGGCGCTCAAGCTCATTTTGGGCGAGCGTGCCGATTCGTCGACGGTGCGCGAGGGAGAGGCGCTTGCCAGCGTCGAGGCGCGCCTGTTCGACGGCCCACACGACGCGGAGGGATTCACCGTGCAGCGCAGCCTTTCTGCCGAGGGCCGCAGCCGCGTCAAGATTGACGGCCGCATCGCCAGCGTGCGCGAGCTTTCGGAGCGCGTCGGCGTGATGATGGATCTTTGCGGCCAGCACGAGCACCAGCGTTTGCTCGATCCGGCACATCATGTTGCTATGGTTGATGCCTGGGCTGGGCGCGCGGCGCTCGAGGCACTGGAAAAATACCGTGCCTGCTTCAAGGCGTCGCGTGCGGCTGCCAAGGAGGTCCGTCGCGTTGAAGAGGCCACGCGTGCGCAGGGGAGTCGCGTCGAGGAAGCGCGTTTTGCCCTCGAGCGTATCGCCGAGGTCGATCCCAAGCCAGGCGAGTTCGAGGAACTCGAGGAGCTGCTGCCACGCTCAGAGCATGCCGAGGTCTTGGTAGCTACAGCCAACGAGGCCCATGCATCGCTTGCTGCCGAAGGGGGAGCGCTCGATGCCGTGAACAGCGCCGCAGCCGAGCTTTCGCGTATGGCGACCGTTGACCGCAAACTGGGTGACATTGCCGACGCACTTTCGGACGCCTGTATATCACTCGAGGATTGCGCCAATGAGCTGCGTGCTTATCGCGATGGCGTTGCGTTTGACCCTCGCGAGCTCGCTCGTATGCGCGAGCGTTATTCCGACCTCAAGGGCCTGCTGCGCCAGTGGGGCCCCACCATGGACGACGTCTTCGCTATGCGCGACCGTTCCCAAGAGCTGTTGTCGCTGGTAGACGACGGCGACGAGCAGATTAGGAAGGCACGCGAAGCGCTTGGTGCGGCTGAGCACGAGTTGTTTGCCGCTGCCAAGGCGCTGAAGCGCGCACGCAACACGGCCGCTCCTCGTTTTTGCCATGAGGTGGGTCGTCAGATGGCACGCCTGGAGATGGGTGGCGCAGAGCTCGTCTGGGAGTCGCGCGATTTGCCGCGTGCCGAGTGGACGCCTGCGGGTCCTTCGAGCTACGAGCTACTATATCGCAGCGGTACCGGCCTCACGCCGCGCCCCTTGCGCCGCATTGCTTCGGGCGGCGAGCTCAGCCGCGTCATGCTGGCGAGCAAAGTTGTCTTAGGCAACGCGGACGGTGTTGATACGCTCGTGTTTGACGAGGTCGATGCCGGCGTCGGCGGTTCGACGGCGCGTGCCCTCGCGAGCGTGCTGGCGGATCTCGCCGCTACACACCAGGTGATTGTCGTAACCCATCTCGCTCAGGTTGCCGTCATGGCCGACAAACATTACGTGGTCAGCAAGGAGCCCGGAGATGTTCCTCAGACGCACCTGGACGAGGTAACCGGCGAGGCCCGAACCGCCGAGATTGCCCGCATGCTCAGCGGCGACCAATCGGAGGCAAGCCTGGCCCACGCAAAGCAGATGCTCGATGAAGCGCGGGAGTAATTTTGTCGCAACACGTGCTTGTCCGGCATCGCCCGCCACGAAATGCGGCTATCTCCTACGTTTAATAGGGTACCGGCTACCATACCAATATTTGCAAATAGAAAACCGCAGGTAGAACGCCTGCGGTTTTCTTAGTTTTGCGTGTATGGTTGGCGCCTACGGCTTAAACGTAGTAGATGGGCACGTTTTGTGGCGGACGGCGCCTATCGGCTCCCCAAATTGCCTACTCCACGACCTTATCCGGCTGGATGAGCTCCTCGTAGTAGCTAATGTGCTCGCGCGCGTCCTCAATCTCAGGCAGCAGGAAGTTGTAGATAACCTCGATGATCATCGTGGCGCTGATCTTGGAGAACGCAAAGTCGCCCGTCGTGAGCAGCGCCTCGTGGTTCACCGTATTAAAGGTATAGTCGGCTAGGCGCGCGAGCGGGGATTTGTTGTCGCCGCTGATGACGACCACGGTGGCGCCAGCCTCGCGTGCGGCCTTGGCCATGCGGTTAAGACGGCGCGACTTACCGGAGTTCGAGATCAGCACGATGACGTCGCCGGGCTTTAGAGTCAGCGCAAAACCGATTGCAGTCTCGCTGATAGTGCTCGCCATGCAGCGTAGGCCCAGCTGCGAAAACTTAAACGTCGCATCGAGCGCGACCGCGTTCGTATTACCCACGGCGGCGAACTCGATAACGCCGGCATTTTTAAGCGCATGTACAACAGCTGCCAGCGTATCGTGGTCGATGCCGTCGATAGTCGCATTAAGCTCGCTCACCTTGGCGGCGAGGATGTTCTTAAGACTCTGCTCCATGTTGTCGAGCGAGACTTCGTCGGTCAGGCCCTCGTTGCGCTGACTTTCCAAGTCGCGCGCCAGCGAAAACTGAAAACTGCGGAAGCTGCCAAAGCCCAGCTTGCGGCAAAAGCGCGAAACCGTCGCCTCGGACGTTGCAGCGGCTCTTGAGAGCTGGGCGGCCGTCAGGCGCGGCGCCTCGGACTGGTGCTCCAATATATAGTCGACAATGCGCTGCTCGGATTCGCTGTATCCCTTGTGGGTGCTAATAAGGGAGAGCGCGCTCTTGCTGCTATCGGTCATGGATGGCTCCTGGTTGGCATGAAAATCGGACTCGTTTTTCATGCCATAGTATACGGGCATTTTCAATTACAAGATACACCTTGCCGTTTCAAGTGTTGATGGTAAACTTTCACTTACCGTTTACGGTTATGAAAGAACCTTTCACCGGAGAATTGCGCCTTGTCTCTTCTCACGCGGACGGTAGGTTGGTATCTTTCAAGTGTGGAAAAACGCGCATGGAAGCGCGTGTAGGGGAGCGCCTGCGGGCGCAAAACTTAAAAAGGAGGGACACATGGCTAAGTTTGACATCATCGCCGCGACCGGTTGCCCGACCGGCATTGCGCACACCTTCATGGCGAAGGAGGCGCTGGAGAAGGCAGCTGCCGAGCGAGGTCTGACCATTAAGGTCGAGACTCATGGCCAGGTCGGTGTCGAGAACGAGCTCACTAAGAGCGAGATCGCTGGTGCCAAGGCCGTCGTCGTCGCAGCCGACAAGGATGTCCAGGCGGAGCGTTTCGCCGGTAAGCCCATGGTTTCCGTTGGTGTTTCCAAGGCCCTGTCCGTCGAGGCAGCCGGCAAGCTGATTGACCGCGCGCTCGCCGCCAAGGGCGACGATACGG
>CALGKS010000003.1 GCA_937930475.1 uncultured Collinsella sp.
CCGAGAAGCGCGTCAATGAGTATCCGCACCAGTTCTCCGGCGGTATGCGTCAGCGTGTCATGATCGCTATGGCTCTTGCCTGCGATCCCGATATTCTGATTGCCGACGAGCCCACGACTGCCCTGGACGTTACCATTCAGGCTCAGATTATCGAGCTCATGCAGGAAATGCAGGAGAAGAACGGCAATGCCATCATCATGATTACCCATGACCTGGGCGTCGTCGCCGACATGGCCGACAAGATCATGGTTATGTACGCCGGCCGTCCCGTCGAGTTCGGTACTGCTGAGGAAATCTTCTACGAGAGCCGCCACCCCTACACCTGGGGCCTTATCCGCTCCATCCCGGAGCAGGCCATCGAAGAGAAGAAGCCGCTTACGCCGATTCACGGCAACCCGCCTTCGCTCATGAACCTGCCCGAGGGCTGCGTGTTCTCGCCTCGTTGTCCCTATGCGACCGATAAGTGCCGCAGGCAGCGCCCCGAGCGCGTTGTCACCGAGTCTGGTCATTACTCTGCGTGCCACTACTCCGGTGACCCCGAGTTTCTCAAGAACGCTCCTGAGACGTCCCGTACGCGCAAGGATTCCAAGAAGGGAGGCGAGGCGTAATGGCAGATACCAACGAGCGTACTCCGTTGCTGAAGGTCGAGCACCTCTCTAAGGAGTTCCCCGCTGAGTCCGGCATGTTCGCCAAGCGTTTTTCCAAGCGTGTCGTCTCTGCTGTAAATGACATCTCTTTTGAGATTTATCCTGGCGAGACCTTTGGTCTGGTTGGTGAGTCTGGTTGCGGTAAGTCCACGACGGGTCGCACCATCATGCGCTTGACCAAGCCGACCGCCGGTAAGGTGTTCTTCCAGGGCAAAGATGTTGCCGAGATGAGCAAGCATGAGATCAAGGACATGCGTCGCGAGATGCAGTTTATCTTCCAGGATCCCTATGCTTCGCTCAACCCTCGTATGACCATCGGCGAGATCGTCTCCGAGCCCATGACCATTCACGGCGTGGGCACCAAGGAGGAGCGTATTGAGCGTGTCCGCGAGCTGCTGGACGTCGTCGGTCTGAACCCCGAGCACATCAACCGCTATCCGCACGAGTTCTCCGGCGGTCAGCGTCAGCGTGTCGGCATTGCCCGCGCGTTCGCTCTGAAGCCCAAGCTGATCATCTGCGACGAGCCTGTCTCTGCACTTGACGTTTCCATTCAGGCCCAGGTTTTGAACCTGCTGAAGGAGCTTCAGGATAAGTTCGGTACGGCCTACCTCTTCATCGCTCACGACCTCTCTGTCGTGCAGCACATCTCCGACCGCGTTGCCGTTATGTATCTGGGCAAGATGGTCGAGGTTTCGGACTGGAAGACGCTCTACAGCGAGCCTCACCATCCGTACACGCAGTCGCTGCTGTCTGCCGTGCCGGTGCCCGATCCTGATATCCAGAAGACCCGCAAGCGCATCATCCTCGCCGGCGATCCGCCGTCACCGCTGGATCCGCCGACCGGCTGCCGTTTCCACACGCGCTGCCCGATCGCGCAGGGCATCTGCTCCGAGAAGCTGCCTGAGTTTAAGGAAGTCGCCCCGGGCCACTGCTGCGCCTGTCACTTCGCCGAGCCGTTCCCGATCAAGGAATCGCACATCGATCTGTAGTCGGTTGTTTTCGTCCGGGCCCGCCCTGTTGTTACTTTTCAGAACGTCCTCGGACATGTCGGAAGCCCCGCTGCGCGCTGCGGGGCTTCCTCCGTCCTGCGGGATGTTCTGAAAAGTAACAACAGGGCGGGCCCTGCGGTAACTCGGCAGGGGGAGCGCGATTCCTTGATCGCTCACTTAATCTAATGGGAAAGATAGCGAGGCCGGAGCTTTAGCCCCGGCCTCGCTATATAAGGGCTCGGCAAAGCCGAGCCAACAAATTTGTATCAGCCCCCAGAACATGTTTGAGAACTGTGCCTGAAGTACGTATTTGCAGGCTCCGTATCGGTGTTGCCTCCCGGCGCATTCCGCAGGGGGAGCGATATTTTGCAGCACGAAGTGCGCAGCAAAATATCGCTCATGCCCGAGGACGCGCCGGGAGGCAACACCGATACGGAGCCGGACACACGGATCTACCTGCGCATTTACAAATTCGTAAACTTTTTTCAAAAAAGTGCTTGCACAGTTCTCGAATCATAGGTTATTATCTTCCTCGTTGAACGCGCGGGTCCAACAAAACGAGCCGCGAATCAACAACATAGCATGTCGGAGTGGCGGAATTGGCAGACGCGCTAGCTTGAGGTGCTAGTGACCGCTTTTTGGTCATGCGGGTTCAAGTCCCGCCTCCGACACCATCGCATTTGAGAAGCCTCTTCGGAGGCTTTTTTGTTACCGATAGACGGTGAGGTCCACGATGGAAACGCTTGAGCGCAACGAGTGGGCAGACGTTGCCCAACTGGTCGAGATCACGAGCGATGCTGTCATCATCTGTGAGCTCGACGGAACCATTCTGCATGTGAATAATCGTTTGCTCGACCTGATGTGCGAGGAGCGCGCTGACGTCATCAACGGTGATGTCAAAGACGTTCTGTTCTCGTCTGCCTTTGAGCGCGCGACCGAACATCGTCTGCCGTTTGAGACCGATGGCTCCGAGAGCGAGCTGATGCTCAAGCTGAGCGACGGGTCTTTTATTCCCGTCTTGGTTCGCGCGGGTTCCGTTACGCCTCCGCGTATCTTTGGACGTCGTGCACCGCGTGTCCTTGTGGCGCTTCACAGCATCGAAGAGCAGTATTCCCACGATCGTCAGCTCAAACGTGCGCTATCGGAGCTTAGGGTGGCGAATAAACGCCTTTCGGGCACCCTTTCGGTCATTATGAGTACCGTGGGCTCCGATGAGCTCCCCAGCTTGCTCGATACCGTTTTGAATCAGCTCGTTGGAACGCTCGATGCCTCCGGTGCGGCTATCTATTTTTCCGAGAGCGGCGGCTTTAAGCTCCGCGGTGTTTCTAAGGAGCTTGAGGACAGCTATCTGCCCGAGTTTATGCCGTACGGCGCGGGCATTCCGACCTACGTGCTTCGCGAGTCGCGTGCCTGTCGCCTATCGATTCAGCAGGACCTTGAGGGCGACCGGGTTGCTTCGGGCATGTTCATGGATTTGGACAATCGTTCCAAGCATTTGCTGCGCGTGCAGGATATGCCCCCGTATCGCAGCGAGATCTGTCTTCCCGTGTTTTACGGCACGCAGGTCCTTGGTGTGTTGGAGGTGGGCTGGAAGCGTCCGCAGGCTCCGCTTGCCTATGACGTGAACGTGCTCGAGGTTATTTGTGACTACCTGTCTATTCAGCTTGTCGGCATGGCGTCGAGCTTACGTTCGCGCCGCACGGCGGAGCTCGGCCGCTCACTCAATTTGCTGCGCGACGAACTGTTTACCTATCTCGATGATCCCGTTGCCACTTCGCGAGCGGTGTCGACGGAAATCTGCACGGTGCTCAATTGTCATTTCTGCCCCGTGGAATATGACGCGAGTCTTGACGCCTATGTCATTGATTTTGAGGGCGGCAGTCGCGTGGCGCTACCGGGAGACCCTGAGTCGCTCTTCTTTTCCACCACCGCACCGGCTGCGCGTTTGGGGGCCGCTTCCGATGGTTTTGAGCCGTCGGTGCTGGGCGGTGCGAGTGCTGATGATCTTAAGCATGTGCGCTTGACCCGCGTCGACGAATCCATGCCTATGGGCGGATGGTTGAGGGCTCATGGCCTGCCGTGCCAGGGCCTCTATGTCGATTCCGGCTTCGAGGCGGGACGCGTTCGCTCGGAGGGCGGCGGTCGGCGGAACAACGATGCAATCGTTTCCGCCGACGTTGCCAAGGGGCCGACGACGCGTGCCTTGCTGCTCCGTGATGGCAGCCAAGAACCAATTGACGACCTTGAATACGACTACCTGGTGCATCTGGCGCATGACTTTGAACTGATCTATGAAGGCGAGTCTCAAAAACGCGAGGAGCGCCATATCGCTCAGACGCTTCAGGTTGGCATGAGAAATTCGCTTGGTGACGTTCCGGGCATTGCAACCGATTCGGTATACCTATCGGCAACGAATTCTGCGTTGGTCGGCGGTGACTTCTATACGCTTGTCCGACTTCCCGACGATTGCGCCGTTATGATTTTGGGCGATGTATCCGGCAAGGGAATCGAGGCGGCGTCGATGTCGGCTCTCGTCAAGACAGCGCTGACGGCCTATGCCTGGGAGGGTGCGGGGCCTGCCCGTATGGCACGCTCGCTCAATAGCATGCTCATGGGCTTCTCGAGGGTCGAGACGTTTGTGACGGCGTTTATCGCCAAGATCGATCTTAAGGCGGGCCGCGCTACCTATTGCTCTGCGGGACATCCTCCCACTATGGTCATTAGGCCGTCGTCGACGCCGCTTGGCGGCGGCGAGACCTGCGGGGGAGAAGTGGAGCTTCTTGGGTGCCAATCGGGCGTGATCGGTGCCTTTGAGAGCATGGTCTACGAGACGGGTGCCTTTACGTTCGCTCCTGGTGACATGCTGTTTATGTATACCGATGGAACGATTGAGGCACGCGACCGCACGGGTGCTTTCTTTGGCGAACAGCGCCTTCGCGACCTTCTACTCTCCGTCTCGGGTGAGGGTGTATCGGGAATCTGCGGTAAGGTCTTGGGCGAGCTTGACCGCTTTACCGAGTCGGCGCTGGACGATGACATCGCGCTGGTCTCCCTTGAGTTTTTACGGGGTCGATCGTAGGCCGCGATGCTTGACGGGCAAAATCTGCGCTGTTGCAGATACGTATGCATCGAGCGAGCTCTTTTGGGGAACCATGGTCGTATGAATGAGTGGAATGACATAGCGGTTTTGACGCCACCGGGTGATGTCGACATCGCCTCGGTGCCCGTGCTACGCCGACGGTTGGATAATTTGATCGACCGGGGCGTGCGCCGCGTTGTCATCAATTGCCAGGCCGTGGGCTTTATCGACTCGACGGGTTTGGCGTTTTTGCTTACGCGCGCCAGAGATCTCATGAGGCGAGAGGGCCTGCTTTCGCTCGTTAACGCCTCCGATGAGGTCATTCGCTTTTTGGAGATTGCCCGACTTGTCGACATCCTGCATGTCGCAGGCCCGGCGCGGGAGTCGATTCCCGCCATTCCGGTGGGGGAGTTGCCGCGATGGAGCAGGAGCGTCGAAGTGCAACGGGGCATCGAGAATCTCCCGTATTATCGGCACCGTGTGGCCGAGCTTCTCGAATCACTTCCCCTGAGGCGTGATGAACGTTATGACGTCGCATTGGCGCTAGGAGAGGCATTGGGTAACGCGTATGACCATGCGGGCGGTGTTGGCTGCGTCCTGACGGTTCAGGCCTATGGGGACCGTGTTGTGCTCGAGGTGCTTGATCGGGGTGCTGGCTATTCTATCGATGGGGCGAGCGAGCCGGTGGCATCCGAGGAACGCGGACGTGGTATCAAGCTCATGCGCATGCTCGTCGATAATGTTGAGGTTGCCCGGCGCACGGATGGTGCCGGCACACGCGTTCGGATGGTGAAGTTGTTTAGCTCGGCATTGGAATCGTGCGCTTAGCGCCTTGGTTTGACGTTATCCACCTGCGCGAACTTGCATTGAGCAACTTTTTTGAAAAAAGTACTTGCGTCTTTTGGGCAACTCGCGTAAATTAATAACCCGCAAGCGGACATGGCTCAGTTGGTAGAGCACAACCTTGCCAAGGTTGGGGTCGCGGGTTCGAGCCCCGTTGTCCGCTCCATTGCATTTCCGGACCGTCTCAAGCGGTCCTTTTTCGGCGAAGTGGCCAAGTGGTAAGGCAGAGGCCTGCAAAGCCTTTACCCCCGGTTCGAATCCGGGCTTCGCCTCCAGGCAACATCCGGGCGCTCCGGCGCCCGTTTTGTTTTACATATGCGGACATGGCTCAGTTGGTAGAGCACAACCTTGCCAAGGTTGGGGTCGCGGGTTCGAGCCCCGTTGTCCGCTCCAAGCGCAATAGCCCGACTACTACGGTAGCCGGGCTTTTTCATACCCGTCGCCCGGGCTCGAACCCGAGAGGGAGCGAGCGTTAAGCAAACGCGGAGCGTTTGTAGCGAGCTGGCGAGGTCGCCGGCAGGCGGCCGAAGCCGGTGCGGATCCGCGAAGCGGATGCGCGGACGCCCCGTTGTCCGCTCCAACTATCTTACGCGGTTCTAACGAACCGCGTTTTTTGTTGACGCTGCGGGGCACTGGGGCGCCGCTTGCTGCTGGGACTCTTTCCTCGTGATTTCCTCGTGATCTCCGTCCTTCCAATGTAATGAACGGCAAAGCAGGCGGGGGCCATCGGTATCGGGAACTATTTTCAAATTATTTTAAAATAGTTCTTGCATTTGGGTGGATCATCCCGTATATTAAATCCCCGCAGGCGGACATGGCTCAGTTGGTAGAGCACAACCTTGCCAAGGTTGGGGTCGCGGGTTCGAGCCCCGTTGTCCGCTCCATTTGGGCGTTTAGCTCAGGGGGAGAGCGCTTCCCTGACACGGAAGAGGTCAGAAGTTCAAATCTTCTAACGCCCACCAAATGTTCGCAGCTCAGAGACTATGTCTCTGGGCTGTTTTGTTTTATGTCGTCAAATGTGGCACCAGATATTTAACTCAAGATCCGCGTGCGATGATCTTCGCATCCCGTAGGGGCACTGACTGATTGCATACGTCCTGACCGAGCGTGACCGCAACATGTTGGTCAAGCGCAATCTTTTGGATTATTTTGGCGTGAGCGGCTTGGTTTTGGTAGGATTTGTCAACGGCTTGACTAAGGGGGTTTTATAACTGCCATGCAGGTAGCCGTGTTGGTAACGTTTTACCGGCTTGCCAAGAACCCCTCATAATTAATGCGTCTGCAAAATGACTAATTGCTTTGACCTGCTGAAACACTATATGTTGTGTTTGACCTAAAAAAAGAATACAGGATATAGATGCATCTTTGTCGTATGATAGATGGCGGACAGAGAACGAAGACCTTATTCGTCCCATTTGGACACGCCTTTGAGCCGCTTGATCGGCCGCGAGGATTGTCCGCATGAGGACTTATGGTTTATCGAGAACACAGATTGCGCGACGGCGCCGCAAGACAGGGGCAAGCCCTGCCGGGCATCGTTTGGCTCTGAAGCGCAATGAGGCTACGACGCGAAAGAGGCAAGAGGATGAAGATCATCAAGCGCAGCGGCACCGAGGTTGTCTTTGACATCGATAAGATTGTCAATGCCATCCGCGCCGCCAACTTGGAGGTCGAGGAGAGCTCTCGTCTAACCGACCGCCAGGTGGTTTATGCGGCGCAAAACGTCGCCGAGGCATGCGAGAACGCGGGCCACACCGTTTCGGTCGAGGAGATCCAGGATTTGGTCGAGGACGAGATCATGCGTCTCGACTGCTACGAGGTTGCCCGCCACTACATCATCTATCGCTATGTTCAGAGCCTGAAGCGCCAGAAGAACACGACCGATGACAAGATCCTGTCGCTGATCGAGTGCAATAACGAAGAGGTCAAGCAGGAGAACTCCAACAAGAACCCGACCGTCAACTCCGTTCAGCGCGACTATATGGCCGGCGAGATTTCCAAGGACCTGACCCAGCGCGTGCTGCTGCCCCAGGAGATCGTGGACGCCCATAATGAGGGCCTGATTCACTTCCACGATTCGGATTACTTTGCCCAGCACATGCACAACTGCGATCTGGTGAACCTGGAGGACATGCTCCAGAACGGCACCGTTATCTCGGGCACGCTGATTGAGAAGCCGCACAGCTTCTCGACCGCCTGCAATATCGCGACGCAGATCATCGCCCAGGTTGCTTCCTCCCAGTACGGCGGCCAGTCGATTTCGCTGACCCATCTTGCCCCCTTTGTTGAGGTGAGCCGCCAGAAGATTCGCGGCGAGGTTGCCCGCGAGCTCGAGGAGCTCGGTGTTTCGGCATCTGCCGAGAAGGTCCGTGAGGTCGTTGAGGATCGCCTGCGTGACGAGATCCGTCGCGGCGTCCAGACGATTCAGTATCAGGTCGTGACCCTTATGACCACGAATGGCCAGGCGCCGTTCGTGACGGTCTTTATGTATCTTAACGAGGCTCGTACGCCTCAGGAGAAGCACGACCTTGCCATGATCGTGGAGGAGACGCTTCGCCAGCGCTACGAGGGCGTTAAGAATGAGGCCGGCGTGTGGATTACCCCGGCATTCCCCAAGCTTATCTATGTACTCGAGGACGATAACGTTCACGAGGATTCCCCGTACTTCTACCTGACCCAGCTGGCTGCCAAGTGCACCGCCAAGCGCATGGTGCCCGATTACATCTCCGAGAAGAAGATGCGCGAGCTCAAGCTGTCGAAGGGCGAGACCGCCGGCAACGGCGACTGCTACACCTGCATGGGCTGCCGCAGCTTCTTGACGCCCGACCGCTCGGGCAACGGCTTTAACAACGTCGCCAACGCGCTGAACTACGACCCGAGCAAACCCAAGTACTATGGTCGCTTTAACCAGGGCGTCGTGACCATCAACCTGCCCGATGTCGCGCTGAGCTCGCACCAGGATATGGACAAGTTCTGGAAGATCTTCGACGAGCGCCTTGAGCTGTGCCACCGTGCCCTGCTGTGCCGTCATGAGCGCCTGATGGGCACGCTTTCGGATGCCGCGCCGATTCTTTGGCAATACGGTGCCCTGGCGCGTCTGAAGAAGGGCGAGACGATCGACAAGCTGCTCGTGGGCGGATACTCTACGATCAGCCTGGGCTATGCCGGCCTGTATGAGTGCGTCAAGTACATGACGGGTCACAGCCACACCGAGAAGGAGGGCACGCCGTTTGCCATGGCCGTCATGCAGCACATGAACGACAAGTGCGCCGAGTGGAAGGCCGAAAGCGATATCGACTTCTCGCTGTACGGCACCCCGCTTGAGTCGACGACCTACAAGTTTGCCAAGTGCCTGCAGCGCCGTTTTGGCATTATCCCGGGTGTGACGGACAAGGGCTACATTACCAACAGCTATCACGTCCATGTGTCCGAGGAGATCGATGCCTTCGATAAGCTTAAGTTTGAGGGCATGTTTCAGCAGCTTTCGCCGGGCGGTGCTATCTCCTACGTTGAGGTTCCCAACATGCAGGACAACCTCAAGGCTGTCATTCGCGTGATGCAGTACATCTACGACAACATCATGTACGCCGAGCTCAACACCAAGAGCGACTACTGCCAGGTGTGCGGCTACGATGGCGAGATCAAGATTGTCGAGGACGATGGCAAGCTGGTGTGGGAGTGCCCCAATTGCGGCAACCGCGACCAGGAGAAGATGAACGTCGCTCGTCGTACGTGCGGCTACATCGGTACCCAGTTCTGGAACCAGGGTCGAACCGAGGAGATCCGCGACCGCGTGCTGCATCTCTAATAACCATCCCAGGCTGCCCCGTAGCGAGGCCCCGGACCTTTACTCGCTATTTCGGACAGTCCTGGCTCACGACGGAGGCGCCACTGGCGCCTCCTGTTCGTGCGGAACTCATATCGAGCAAAGGTCCGGGGCCTCGCTACGGGGCAGCCAAGTTGATGTAGCTGAGATGCAGCATGCGGTCTGCTCACTCCTCGAAGTTCTTAGCGGAAATAATTTGAGCTGCAGCTGCGATTTACTTGCGATGGCGGTTGAGCCGCAACCCAGTTTTTATTGGACCTCGAACCCTATGCTCGATGTTCGC
>CALGKS010000004.1 GCA_937930475.1 uncultured Collinsella sp.
GTCGTAAGGGGCGCACCCGCACGCCAGCTGATACACCACGCTTGCCGCGGCGTACACATCGATTGCCGGCGATTTGCGCAGCTCGGCCAGGCCCGGGATGTCGTCGCTGAGCATCTCGGGCGGCGCGAAATCGGCCGTGGCGCCGCGGAACACCGCGTTCTCGCTGGTAAACGACATGGAGCGCGGCTCCGACTCGGCCGAGGAACCGAAGTCGATAAGGTACAGGTCGAACACGCCCTCGTCCACCTGCTGCTCCAAGGACAGCCGCGAGGTGCGCACCATGACGTTACGCGGGCTGATGTCGCGGTGCACGAACCCGCCTTCCACATACCCCATGCGCGCCACCAGGTCGAACAGGTCGCGGCCCAGGCGCGCTGCCACCAGCGGGCTCACGCGGCCGTAACCGTCGACGGCAAGCTGCCGCCGCACGCGGTCCAAGGTGATGCCCTCAACCCATTCCATAACGATGCACGGCACCCCGTCGACGGTGCCTCGGCCATATAGACGGGGAAAGCCCTTCAGCCCCGACAGCAGGATATGGCATTCGTATTCGCGCTCGAACGCGGCACGCGAGGCTCGAACGCGGCGCTCGTAATCGTCCTCGGTTTCGCCATCGCGACGACGCGGAAGCCAGAGCAGCTTGAGAGCCAGGTGCTCGCCCTGGGCATTGCGCGCATGCTCCACACGGCCCGTGCCACCGCGATGCCCCTGCCCCTGCGACACGAACAACGTGACGAAACGACGCACGTAGGACGGCCGATCGACATCGGAAAGCGAAAGCGGCGCGCTGAAATCGGCCACGCGCACCAGACGCATGCCCTGAACGGCGCCCGACGAGGCGAGCGCGGCGCCCTTATCCCCCAGCCCGCTCATAAGCTGATGCTCGCTAACGTCTCGTTCAGGTGCGCCGCCGCCATGCTGTTGCCGGAGGCATCCTGATCAGCGCGAACGGGTTCCATCCAGCGATCAACCCCTTCCGCCGGGTTATCGTATTCCAAGTTCAACCCCCACGCGTCGTAAATGACGGTCAGGTATTGGTCCAACGCGATGTAGGCA
>CALGKS010000005.1 GCA_937930475.1 uncultured Collinsella sp.
CGCCTCCCGAGGAGATCAAACCCGAGGAGAAGCCAGGCGAGACCAAGCCCGAGGGTTCCAAGTCCGAGGGCACGAAGACGACCAAGACCGTTGCAGTTGCAGCCACGGGAGCCAAGACCACCGGCAAGCTCGCGGCAACCGGCGACGCCTCGAACGCAGCCATCGTGGCAGCCGCCCTTGCAGGAACAGCCGCCATCGCCGCGGGCGCCGTGGTGAGCCGCAAGCGCTCGTAAACACTTTTTCGCACGGGACGGGTGGATCGCGACCCTTGCCTTCCTCGTCTACTTCTTCGTAGCGTAAGGGCAAGGCTGCAAAAGCTGAACAATAAAGCGCGGAGTCGCCATGCGGCCCCGCGCTTTTCTTTTAGCGCCGGTCCCTGCGCCGGCGTGCGGCCTATTTCTCCCCCATTTT
This sequence comes from uncultured Collinsella sp., assembly GCA_937930475.1. Lineage (GTDB taxonomy): Bacteria > Actinomycetota > Coriobacteriia > Coriobacteriales > Coriobacteriaceae > Collinsella. The sequence goes on from CALGKS010000005.1 coordinate 412, forward strand.
GGCCATTTTGCCCTCCAAACGGCACTACCGCCGGCAACATCCAGCAGATACGCTGAATCTAGTCGTATAGGCCCTATGAGAACGGGAGCAACCATGGCAGCCTTGTTCACGACCCCCAAACGCAATGACACTACCGCCGGAACCCATGTTGCCGAACCCGACGTTCGCCGTCGCATAGGACTCGCGCACGGCAGCTGGCGCCGCGTGACGCGCCGCATCGTTGCGGGCGCCGTGTGCGCGCTCACGGTGAGCTCGCTGCTCATGCCGAGCGTCTCGCTCGCAGCGGAATGGGTCAAGGTCGGCGGCAACAAGTACAACACCGCGGCGAGCGACGAGGCCGGTACCTGGTCGTGGGACGGCGCCGACGACTTGAAGCTCAACAACTATAACGGCGGCGAGATCCAGGCCGCAGGCAAGCTCAACGTGAATTACTCGGGAACCAACATCGTCACTGCCGAATGGATCGAAAGCATCAACGTTTCTCATGGCACTAACGAGAATGCCGAGCTCAATATCCAAGGCGACGAGGGCGGCACGCTCAGCGTGACATCTACTGAGGACGCTATCCTCTCCACGGGTAATATCAACATCGACGGAGCCGGATCCGTCAACGCCACGAGCACTGGGTTTGATGCCATCAATGCCGGAGGTGATCTCGCTATCAAAGGTTCGGGCAACGTCAACGCCACGGGTGCATCGGATGGCATCAGGGCAAACGGCAATATCACGATTGACGACAGCGGAGCCGTCACCGCCAGGGCTACCAAGGACAAGGGTAT
>CALGKS010000006.1 GCA_937930475.1 uncultured Collinsella sp.
CGACGACGATTTTCTTGAACGGCAAAGGGGTCATCGCCTACATGCGAGCCCAGATTGAGCGAGGAGTACGCATCTTCGGAAACGCCACCGGTGCGCTCGGTAAAGGCAAAACGAACATCGTGCGTCGCGCCCTCTACCAACGTAACTCCATCATGGTCGACACGCGAAACGTTGTCCGCACGTGCTGCCATACTAAAGCCTCCTAATAACACAAGTATCGCGGCGACGCCGCAGCAGTCCGTGTCATACGGCTGCCATACTTCATCAAAAGGATACCCGCAGCAGTACGGACCAAACGTAAAGGGAACGTAAGGAGATTGGAGGCTTTCGTTTACAAAGACGAACCACAACAAAAAAGGAGTGCGCCCAATCGGACGCACCCCATGCAGGTCGTTGAGAAAAACGAACTAGAAGCTACCACGCTTGAGGAAATCGGGAAGCTCAAACTGATCGTTGCCAAAGTTGGGCAGCTCGGTACCACCGACGTTGCGAGTCGGGGCAGCCTGAGCAGGGCTGGTAGCCGGAGCAGTGCGCTGCGGCTCAGTAGAAGCAGCAGCCTTGCTCTGGGACTGCTGGGCAGCGAAGAGCTCGTCCTGACGGTTGACGTTGGAGTCGGAGAAGCCCGTAGCGATAACGGTGATGCGCACCTGGTCGCCCAGGGACTCGTCAACAACGGTACCGAAGATGATGTTGGCCTCGGGGTCGACGGCATTGGCGACAACGTCGGCGGCGTCGCTGATCTCCTGGATGCCCAGATCCTTGGAGCCGGCGATGGAAAGCAGGACGCGAGTGGCGCCATCGATGGAGCTCTCGAGCAGCGGGCTGGAGATGGCCTGCTGGGCAGCGTCGACGGCACGAGTATCCCCAGAAGAGGTACCGATACCCATCATGGCGGTACCGGCCTGCTTCATGATGGTCTTAACATCGGCGAAGTCCAGGTTGATGATACCCGGGACGGTGATGAGGTCGGTGATGCCCTGGGTGCCCTGGGAAAGGACGCCATCGGCAATTGCGAAGGCCTCGAGCATCGTGGTCTTCTTCTCGGCGATGTCGAGCAGCTTGTCGTTAGGGATAACGATCATGGTGTCGACGCAATCGGAGAGAGTCTTGATGCCCTCCTCGGCGCTCTTCTTGCGCTTGCGACCCTCGAAGGTGAAGGGCTTGGTCACGACGGCGACGGTCAGCGCGCC
>CALGKS010000007.1 GCA_937930475.1 uncultured Collinsella sp.
ATCCAGGCGCGTGAGCAGCTTGTAGCTCATAAAGTTGCCGGTGCGCAGGCGGCCGCGGTCGTCATGCTCAACAATCTCGTAGAGCGCGTGGCCGATGCCCTGGGCAATGCCGCCCTCGGCCTGGACGCGCGCGAGCGCCTCGTTGATCACGGTGCCGCAATCGACGGCCGCGACGTAGTCCACCACGTTCACCTTACCGGTGGCCTTGTCGACCTCGACCTCGGCAATGCCGGCCATAAACGGCGGGGGCGAAACGGGCAGGCAGGCAGAGGCGTGCGAGGTGAGCGCGTCGCCGCCCGCGATGTTCTTGACGCACAGATTGGCAAAGTCGCGCAGGGAGAGGTAACGGCCGAGCTCACGCGCGGCACGCTCGTCGGACAAGCGCACGTACTGGCCATCAAAGACCACGTCGGCGGCTTCCACGTCCCACATCTGGGCAGCCTTGGCACAGATCTTCTCACGCAGCTCGGTCGCGGCGTTCTTGGCGGCAAGGCCCGTCACGTACGTACCCGAGCTCGCGTACGAGCCGGCGTCGAACGGCGACACGTCGGTGTCGACGCCACGCACCACGATCAGCGAGCTCTCCACGCCCAGCTCCTCGGCGGCAATCTGCGCCAAGATGGTATCGACACCCATGCCGTTATCGGTGGCGCCGGTCGAAATCGTGATGAAGCCGTCCTCTTCCAGGCGCATGTCGATGCCGGCGATGTCCACGTTGGAAATGCCCGAGCCTTGCATGGTGAGCGCGCATCCCAGGGCGCGCACACGGTCGCCAAGGTCGACGGCCAGTGGCTTGTCGCGCCAGCCGATCATGTCCATCGCGCGCAGCAGGCAGCGATCGAGCGCGCAGGCGTTGAGTTTCTCGTTGTAGTACTGCGGCATGATCTCGCCCTCGCGCACGATGTTCTTAAGGCGCAGGTCGGCGGGGTCCATGTGCAGCATGTCGGCGAGCTCGTTGACGGCGCTCTCCACGGCAAACTGGCCCTGGGTGGCACCGTAGCCGCGATACGCGCCGCCGCGGTTGGTGTTGGTGTAGACGGCGTCCCACCTAAAGCGGCTCGCCTTCACATGGTTGTAGATCGGCAGGCTCTTATGGCCCGAAAGGCCGATCGTCGTGGTGGCGTGCTCGCCGTACGCGCCGGCGTTGGACAGCGTGTGCAGGTCGATGGCCGTAATGGTGCCGTCGTTCATGGCACCCATCTTGACGGTCATCTGCATCTGGTGGCGCGAGTTACCCGCGGTGATGGTCTCCTCGCGGGTGTAGCAGCAGTAGCTCGGTCGGCCGGTCTGCTGGGTGACGAACGCCACGAATATCTCGCAGCAGCCCGACTGCTTGGAGCCAAAGCCACCGCCGATGCGCGGCTTAATGACCTGCACCTGCGACTGCGGAATGTCGAGCGACTGCGCGATCATGCGACGCACGTGGAAGGGCACCTGCGTAGAGGTGGTCACCGAGATGCGACCGAACGCGTCGGTCGTCGCAAAGGCGCGGAAGGTCTCCATGGGCGCGGTCTGCGTGGCCTGGCTGGTGTAGGTGCGCTCAAAGACAATGTGGCTCTGGGCGAAGGCCTCGTCCAGGT
>CALGKS010000008.1 GCA_937930475.1 uncultured Collinsella sp.
GATCTACACAGAGTAGATCGTCGGCAGCGTCAGATGTGTATAAGAGACAGGCGACGTCGTCGCTGTCGTTCAAGTGCCCGGCGTCGGGCGCGGACATGATCGCCCGCGCCGCCAAGGCCGCCGGCGTCAAGAAGTCGGTGCTGATGCGCGACGCGGCGCTCGAGAAGGCGGCCGAGATCCTCGCCGCCGTCAGCTGACGGAAAAGCAAAACGCAACGCGAACCGAAAGCGCCGGCAACGGCGCTTTCCTATTCGCTTCCAGGCCCGAGAAGCTTCATGGCGATGCGGCCGCGCTTCCACCATGGAGTCGCCGCGATCGCTTGCTGGCGCTCAGCTATAGTCGCGACACGATCGGCGAGCTCGGCGGCGCGGCGGTTTGCGTCGTTCAGCTGCATGCGAAGCGATTCGACTTCCCTGTCTCGCGAGGCCCGAAGGTCGGCCAGCTCGACAGCAAGCCTGCCGTTTTGCTCCTTGAGGTCGGCGATTCGATCGTTGAGCGCCGCGATGACAGCGTCCGATACGTCGGTATCGTCGGATTCCGATTGCTGGGGAATGCTCTTGCCGACGGCATCCGATATCGCCGACACGGCGAAATCGTCAAGGATGTCGTACTTCCCGACCCTCGACACGTGCTCCTGCGCGATGCCGAGGCGGTCGATGTAGTTCACGACGGTCTGCTTCGAAACCCCGAGGGTGTCGGCGAGTTCTTTCTTGGTGATGCCCATAAATCGAATATCCCTTATTTGGTCTATGGTTTTCCCTATCTATCAGCGATTATATATTCCGCTTGTCGATGAATCGGCAAATAAATCGACTATTTACCGATTGCTCTTTTCGATATGTTCGGTAATTTAGTCGTTCGTGTTCGGTTGTTGCGAGCGGGCAAAATCGTCCACGATGCTCTGGATGCTCACCCTACAGACACTCCTGCCGTTCTTCTCCGCCAAGCGGTCCCAGTACTTGTCGAACGCCCAATCGCCCGCCTCCTCGAGCAAGTCCGCTAGGGATTGCTGGCTTTCGTAGTCCTCCCTGTCGGCTATGACGGCCTCCCCGTGCTTGCCAATTATCAACGACAAATGATCGTCGATGGCCTTGTCGACGGCTACCTCAATGCCCGACAGCGCCTCAGCTTCTTCTGAGGATGCCGCGCTTTGCTTGAGCCACTTTATGACGGTCGTGCGAGACACCCCCAGCGCCTTGGCGATGGCGGCATGGCTGGCATCGGGATGCTCGGCGGCGTAGGAACGTATCTCGTCGCGCTTCGTAGGCGCGCCATTACGATTGCCTCCATCCCACCAATTAGTCCCTTTACGGTGCTGGCGTATATTCCGAATAGCCCGCGCTTCCTCAAGATGTTCTTTTTGCTTTTGGCCGTTGCGCTTGTTCGCATGCGGGACGACCTTGGCGCGTCGGCACATGTACTCGTTCTTCCAGAACCGCAGATCGTTGGACCCGTAGGCGGAAAGGGCGCAAGCCACGTCGTAGTCCGTGAATCGGTTGCCCGGCTCGTCGCTGAGCTTGTCCAGGACGGGCACCAACCCGTAGGCATCCTTTTCGAGCTCTTTGAGCGGCACGTTGCACTTCACGGCGTAGGCCACGAGGGCCAGCACGGCGAAGTACCGCCCGTGAACCACGGCCTCGTCCTCGATGCGGGATAGCCACGATTCGTAGGCCCCGCGATTGGTGTCGTAGCCATCCTTCTCCTCGCCCTGCACGATGCGGCGCTCGTACCATTCCGGCCACTTCGCCTTGGCCTCGGCGATCGGAGTGCGCCCGCCCTTGGTCTCCAGGATGCGGTACAGCTCGCCCGGTATCTCCTTGCCGCGGATGCCGCAGTAGTCCACCAGGTAGTCCAGCGTGACGCGCCGCGGCTCGGAGACCCCCTCGGGCGCGTACATGAACGCCAGGGCCTCGTACTTGCTCACGTCCTTCGCGTCGACGCCGTGGCCGTTGAGCCTGGTCGTCGTGCCCGGCATGCGGAAACCCTGGTAGATGCCCTGGTACTGCCTGCCCTCGTTGCCGTCCTCGCTGGTGTAGTCGGTCCACACCACGTCGGTGAGCCTGCGCTTGAGCTGCTGCAGGAAGGGCACGACGGCGGGGATGAGCGGAACGGGGCGGTCGAGCAGGTAGTACAGGTGCAGCCCTCGCCCGCTCATGACGATGTAGGAGGCCTGCGGCATCGACACCCACTTCTCGTTGGCGGGATCGTGCCCGTTGCGCATCTGCTTGAGCACGCTGCCGAGCTTTGCCGGGGTGACGCCGTCGAGGTCCACCGCGAAGGCGTGCAGAAACCGCGCGTTGGCGGCCTTGTTGTTCCTGCCGTACCAGGACACCGGGGCCATGTAGACGGGGGCGTTCTCGGCGATCGACGCCTTCACGAGGGAGGAGACGCCCTCCAGGTCGTCGGTGACGGTGAACCGCTCTATAA
>CALGKS010000009.1 GCA_937930475.1 uncultured Collinsella sp.
GATTGAACGTCAGATTGCCGCTTAGGGGCGTTTGCAGCGTCGAGTAGTTACGGCGTTTGGAAAACGCCGTAACTACAAAGCGTCAGCGCAGCGCTTACAGATATGCGCGTGGCCGTTGTACTCGCCGACGGTGGTGCGGTAATTCCAGCAACGGTCGCAGCACTCGCCCTCGGCAGCCTCGATAGCAACGGAAAGCTCCTCGCCCTGGGTCAGCTCAACATCGGAGACGATGTAGAACTCGGCCAGGTCGACAGCCTTGTCACCGGTCAGCAGCGCGTACATCTCGGCGGGAACGACCGCCTTGACGCGGACCTGCTGGCTCTTAGTGAAGGTGCCGGCGGAGCGAGCATCCTCAAGGGCCTTGGTCACGGCGCTACGGAGCTCGAGCGAAGCCTCGAGCACGCCCTCAAACTCATTGGCCTCGTCGACCGTGATGGGCGACTTGTACCAATCGAGCAGCGCGGCGTACTTCTGGTGATCGACGCAGCCGGCGGGCGCATAGGCCATGGCCTCGTCGACCGTGTAGGACAGGATCGGCTGAAGGTCGCGCATGAGCATCGAGAAGAGCTCGGCGAGCACGGTCTGGGCGCTGCGGCGCTCGAGCGAGCCGGGCTTCTCGCAGTACAGACGGTCCTTCAGGGCGTCGAGGTACACGTTGGAGAGCTCGGTAACCACGAAGTCGTAGAGCGCGCGGTAGGCACGCGGGAACTCGTAGCTGGCGTAGGCATCGTCGACCTCGGCCTGAACCTGGGTCAGACGGGCAACCATGAGCTTGTCGAGCGGCAGCAGGTCGGCAAAGGCGACGCCGTCGGTCTCGGGCTCAAACTGACCCTCGAGCTCGGAGAGCAGGAAGCGCAGCGTGTTGCGGAAACGACGATAGGCATCGGACGTACGAGCAAGGATCTCGTGGTCGATGGACACGTCGGAGCTGGTATCGACGGATGCAACCCACAGACGGATGATGTCGGCGCCCATCTCATCGCAGACCTTGTTGGGGTCAATGACGTTACCGAGCGACTTGGACATCTTGCGGCCCTGGCCGTCGAGGGTGAAGCCCTGCGAAACGACCGCCTTGTACGGGGCGTGACCATTGGCACCCACCGAGGTGAGCAGCGAGCTCTGGAACCAACCGCGGTGCTGGTCGGAGCCCTCAAGATACACGTCCGCCGGATACTCCAGCTCGGGACGGTACTCGCAGACGGCCTTCCAGGAGACGCCGGAATCCCACCACACGTCGAGGATGTCCTTATCGGCCTTGAGGTGATGGCCGCCGCACTTGGGGCAGACGCAGGCCTCGCCCAGGTAGCTCTCGGGAGCGTCGGTGAACCAGGCGTCGGAGCCCTTCTCGTGGAAGAGCTTGATGACGGCGTCGAGCGTAGCGTCGTTCATGACCTTCTCGCCGCAGTCGGCGCAGGTGTAGCTCGGGATGGGCACACCCCAGTTGCGCTGACGGCTAATGCACCAGTCGGGACGCTGCTCGACCATGGCGCCGATGCGGTTGGCGGCGTGAGCCGGATACCACTTGACGTTCTCGCGGACCTCTTTGCCAGCCTGCTCGCGCAAACCGGTCTTGTCCATCGAGACAAACCACTGGTCGGTAGCACGGAAGAGCACCGGGTGCTTGCAGCGCCAGCAGTGCGGATAGCTGTGCGTGATCTTCTTCTCGAGGACCAGGGTGCCGCGCTCGCGCAGGAACTCGATGATGTGCGGGTTGGCCTCGTCGGTATCCATACCGCTGAAGGGGCCACCGGTGCCAAACTCCTCGCCGGTATAGAACTTGCCGTCGTCATCGACCGGCATGCAGATGTCGGTGATGCCCTCCTTGAGGCAGGCAAAGTAGTCGTCGACGCCGTGGCCGGGCGAGTTGTGGACGATACCGGTACCGTCATCGACACCGACGTAATCGGCCAGCAGTGCCACGCCCTCGACACCGTCAAAGATCGGCTGCTTGTAGTGAATGTGGTGGAAGGTCTCGGCGGGAACCACATAGGGCTTGCCGTCGACCATAACCGGGGTGTACTCCCAGCCAAACTCCTCGCAGCACTTGGGAGCCAGGTCCTCGAGCATGACCTCGGCGCGGCCGTCGTGCTCAACGGCGACGTAGGCGGCACCGGGCTTGAGGGAAACTGCCTGGTCGGAGGGGATGGTCCACGGCGTGGTCGTCCAGATAATAAAGTCGACCGGGCCGTCGAAGTTCTCGAGGCCGGCGGGCTTGGAGGTCATCTCGAAGCGCACGAAGATGGAGGGGCTCGTCTCGTCGGAGTACTCAATCTCGGCCTCGGCGAGCGCGGTGTGGCAGTGCTTGCACCAGTGAACGGGCTTGTGACCACGATAGATCATGCCCTTGTCGAACATGGCCTTGAAGACCTCGATGTCGGCGGCGTCATGCTGGTGATAGAGCGTCAGATACGGGTTGTCCCAGTCGCCAAGCACGCCAAGGCGACGGAAGCCGGCCTTCTGCAACTCGATGTTCTCGACAGCGAACTTATTGCAAAGCTCGCGGATCTTAGCCGTGGAGGTCTGGTTGAACTTCTCGGTGCCGAGCTTCTCCTCGACCTTGTGCTCAATCGGCTGACCGTGGCAGTCCCAACCGGGGACATAGGGAACTTCGCAGCCCTGCATCATCCAGTAACGGTTGATCATGTCCTTGGAGATCTTGTTCATGGCGTGGCCGATGTGGATCGGGCCGTTGGCGTACGGAGGACCGTCGTGCAGCACGAACTTCTTGTGACCCTCGTTCTTCTTTAGAACTTGCTCGTAGACCTTGTTGTCCTGCCAGTCCTTGAGTCGCTTGGGCTCGGACTTGGAAAGACCGGCACGCATGGGAAATCCGGTTTTGGGCAGATTCATCGTCTGCTTGTACTCGTTTGCCACGGTACCCCTTTCTTGTCATGGGCGCGCACGCCCTCTGGGCACCAAAAAAGCGCCCGTCCCTACAAGCTGGGACGAAGCGCCACAAAAAGGGCAGTCTGCCCGTAAAAGCTCTTCGCTTAACCACCCAGCTTAGATGCCCTCACCCGCGTCGCCGCGCGCTCGCATCCGTTACTCGGCTGGCCTGTATCGACGACCATCTCGGCGATGTCTACTAAGACGAACCTGCGCGGCACGTCCGTTGGGACCGCAGCTCCGGGGTGATTTTCATCGGTCGCATGCACGGGTTCTCAGCGCTCCCCGCTCTCTGTAGCATGCGGACGGCCGACTACTCGTCCCCATCAACGCTTATGCGGAGTATGCTAGCACGTTCCGCGCCGGCGAAAAACCCTCAACACTGGTTTTATACGTTCGAAATTTCTCGCGGCTGTGGACCTTCTCTTGGAGCAAAATACCTGAAAGCACTTTATCGAACGAAAGAAGGTTGCTATGCGCACGATTGGAATGAGCGACTACACCGTTGGCGAGGATTGCTTTGACGAGCTGTCCGGCGCGCTGGCCGAGTACGGCGCGAAGAAGGTCGCGATCATCGGTGGCAAGCGGGCACTGGCCGCAGCACTTCCCGGTATCGAAGCTGCGCTGGCGGGTACCGACGTCGAAATTCTGGAGACGCGCGTCTACGGCACCAACAGTACGCGCGCAAATATCGCCAAGGTCGTAAACTCCCCCGCCTGCCAGGAAGCTGACGTGCTTATCGCATGCGGCGGCGGCAAGGCGCTCGACACCGTGAAGACCGCAGCTATCGAGCTCAAGAAGATCGTCTTTACGGTCCCGACGATCTGTTCCAACTGCTCCGCCGCGACCGCCATTGCCGTCGTGTACAACGACGACGGCTCACTCGAGGGCTATTCGTACCCCAACCGACCGGCGCACATCTTCATCAACCCCAAGATCATCGCCGAGGCACCGGCAGAGTATTTCTGGGCCGGCGTAGGCGATGCCCTGTCTAAGCAGCCCGAGGTCGAGTACGCCACGAGCGCCGGCAATTTGGAGCACACGGCAGGCCTTGGCTTGGCGCTCGCCCACACCTGTTCCGAGCCGCTGTTTACCTATGGCGTCCAGGGTCTTGAGGACGTGCGCCAGGACCTGTCGAGCGAGGCTGTCGAGCAGATCGCGCTCGACATCGTGGTCAACACGGGCTATGTCTCGAACCTGACCAACCAGAACGATTACTACTACAACTCGAGCGTGGCGCACGCGTTCTACAACGCCACTTGCAGCATTCCGCGTGAGGGCACCTACCTGCACGGCGAGGTCGTGAGCCTGGGCGTGCTCGTGTTGTTCGCCTACACGGGCGACACCGAGAACCTTAAGCGCTACGCTGCCTTTAACAAGCAGATGGGGCTGCCCGTGACGCTTGAGCAGGTCGGGCTTTCCGAGTCCGATATCCCGGCCCTGTGCGAGTACGCGCACGCCACCAACGAGTGGAAGCAGGGAAACCCGGAGCCCTTCACCGACGAAAAGTTCGCCACCGCCATCAAGGCTGCCAACACCTACGGCCACACCCTGTTGGCCTAATCGACCAAAACCACCACAAAGGGGACAGGCACCTTTGTGGTGGTTTTTTATTGCTCCACCATTCAGTTCGTACTCGAACCCGATTCTATACGAGAAAGGGTTCGGGTACGTTTTTTGTTTATCGGTAATTC
>CALGKS010000010.1 GCA_937930475.1 uncultured Collinsella sp.
GCTGAGTTCGCGGCCTACAACCGGGCCGTGGCGAAGATAGGAGACAGGGCGGCATCCGACGTGGAGGCCGCCGTGCTCGCCTGGTGCCGCGCCCACGAGGGCGCGACCGTCGCCGAGAAGCGCGAGGCCGCGAAACTCATCATGGAGGGCTTCGTCCAGGGGTACGACGACGTCGCGGCGGAGTTCGCGGCGCAGTGGTACGACGATCTAGCCGAGCGCAACGGCGCCAGGCTGCAGCAGGCCGTCACCATGACGACCTACAGGCCAGAATCGGTCGATACCGTTGCCAGATACCAGGCGAAGAAGCTCGTGAAGGGCGGAGACACGGCGTTCGCCAAGGCGTGCGGCGAGTACGCCCGCAACGACGCGCTCCGCAGCCTGAACGAGACGATCATCTCCAACGTGGGCCGCGACAGGAGCGCCGGCGTGCGCTTCGCGCGCGTGCCGACGGGCTTCGAGACCTGCACCTTCTGCATCATGCTCGCGAGCCGCGGCGCGGTCTACCACACGCGCAAATCCGCCGGCGAGTTCAAGCACTTCCACCGCCACTGCGACTGCAAGGTGGTCCCCGGTTTTGAGGACGACCCGGACGCGGAGCTCGTGGAGGGCGTGCGGCCGGAGGAGCTGCGCGAGCGGTGGTGGCAGCTCGAGAAGGTCGACGCGACCGCGGGGCTGAGCGCAGCCGAGCGAGAGGAGCTCAGACGCAAGGTCATGGAGGGCGGCGAGCTGCCCGAGAACGTCAGGAAGACCAACCCCGCCGCGCACATGCGCAAGGTCGGACACAAGAGCAGCGGATGGATGAGCGCGGCGACCCGCCTCAACGCGGAGATCAAGGCGAACGGCTTCGCAAACGCCGAGGAGTTCTACGAATACCTGCGGACCCGCAGGACGCGTGCAGAGACAGCCGAAGCCGTCAAGCTGGCCGAGGAGGTGCTCGGCAACGCCGACGCCACGCCGACGCTCCGCGATGTGGTAAGGAGCCATCTGCGCCCATCCATTGAGGCGAACATCACGCATGGCGAGATCGCTGCACGCGAGGTGGCCCCGACATCTGCCGAAGTTAGATACTGGTCAAGTGGAGAGCGAAGAAACTGGCACGCAAAAGAGCACGCCGCAGAATACGGAATCGACTACAGGTCGAAGGCCGGGCAGGACGAATACGATAGAATATTGTCAGAGGTCATCGACGAGGCGGATAATATCGCGTTCGTGGATGACATAAGAGGCCAAAACGGCCAGCGCTGCGCCGTCTACTTCCGTGGCGGAGATATCGCCGTCGTCAACCTCGACAAAAAAGTCCGTGTTTCGCTGTTCAAATACGAGGAGGGCTACAGTGACTACTACACCTCACTTTGGAATAAGGTACGCAAGTGACCTGACCGGTGAATACAGCGAGTACGTCATCGACTCCGTTGACCTCCTCAACCTGCAGCTTGCGCCGCATGGGATGAGTTTCTTTTTCGACACGATAGACGTCCGCCAGCAGATCATCGGCGGCAAGCACTGCTGGGATATGTTCGGATGGGCCATCCCAAACTACGAGGTTTCCGAGTTTGAGCCGATCTGGCTGGCCGGAGAGGACGAGAGACTCGAAGGCTACAACAGCTACGTCTGCGCAAGCTGGGAGGATCGTGGCGGCAATCCCTATGCCGCCATCGATGGCAACCTCCCTGAGGAGGCATACGCATGATCACTTTTCACCAGCTGAGTATCTAGTCTTATCTGATGCCGTCGAATTGACGGACACATATCCGGGGAAACCCGGCCAAAACGTTGAACCAGGCCATCCGCACGGGTGGCCTTTTTCATGCCGAAAAGCGCCCCGCACGGGGCAAGTCGATGCCCCGCACGGGGCGGAAATGGAGGGAGCATGGCCCAGGAGACCACACCCGCCGAGACCGATCCGATCGACCCTGCACAGGGCGGAGAGACCGATCCGGCGCCCGACTACAAGGAGCTCTACGAGAACGCGCTTAAGGAGTCGCGCAAGTGGGAGAGCCGCTCGAAGGCGAACCTCAAGGAGCTCGACGAGCTCAAGGCCGCAGCGCCCAAGACGGACCCGACTGTGGAGGAGCGCCTGAGCGCGCTCGAGAGCGAGAACGCAGCCCTCAAGGCGAGCGCCGCCCGCTCCGCGCTCGTCGACACCGTGGCCAAGGCCACCGGGCTCGACCGCTCCATCGTGGCGACGCTCAACGGCGAGGACGAGGACGCCCTCACCGAGCAGGCCAAGGCCGTGGCGGCCATCACGAAACCGGCGGGCGGCGCGCCGAAGGTGCCCGAGGCGGGCGGCAAGCCCAAGCCCGGCAAGCCCTCCAAGAAGGACATCCTCGGAATCGAGGACAAGAAGGAACGCATGGCGGCAATCGCCGCCAACATCGACCTCTTCAAGTAAGGGGAGAAAGGGGCCCCAATGCCCGATATCAAGACCCTCGCAGCCGCGCGCAACGTCGACCTCGTGAACACCTTCACCAAGTCGCTCGAGAAGCTCACGGCGATGCTGTCCACCTGCGCGCCCATCCACGCTGCCGTGGGCGAGACCCTGCACCAGAAGAAGATCACCGGCAAGCTCTCCGAGGTCAAGTACACCCCCGGCCAGGACATCCCGTTGTCAAGCTACGCCTACGAGGACGTCACGACCTTCGAGGTGACGCTCAAGCCCTACCGCAAGCAGACCACGCTCCAGGAGGTCAAGAAGCGCGGATACGACGGGGCCGTCGACAAGACCGACGCCGCGATGATCTCCGACATGCAGCGCAACATCAAGAAGGACTTCGTCGCCGCGCTCGGCGCCGAGGGCACCACGGCCGCGACCGGCAAGAGCCTCGTGGCCACCGCCGCGAACGCCTGGGCCGCCCTGTCCAACCTCACCGAGGAGTACGGCTTCGGCAGCGGCGAGACGGTCTACTTCGCCAACCCGGTCGACTTCGCCAAGCAGATCGGTGAGTCCGAGGTCTTCAGTGCCTTCGGTATCTCCTACATCGAGAACTGGGCGGGCCTTGGCACGCTCGTCTCCACCGGTTCCGTCGCCGCAGGCACGATCTACGCCACCGTCAAGGACAACATCAAGGTCTACGTCGCCCCGACCGACGGCGATGACCTGTTCGGCTTCTACTCCGACGAGAGCGGCTACATCGCCGTGTCCCACTCGCCCGAGCTCAAGAGCCTGACCTACGACACCGTGGCCTACGTCGGCCTCGTTTTCTTCGCCGAGTACATCGACTTTGTGGTCAAGGGCACCATCGCCCCGACCGCGTAGGCAACCCTAAGGAGCATCCATGATCGCTTTGGTCACCTACCCGTACCGTGACCGCGAGACCCTCGCGGTGCATTACGTGGGAGAGAAGGTCGAGCTGACCGACGAGCGCTTCGCGGAGCTGTCCGCCGGCGGCTTCGTCGACCTCCCGCCCGCCGAGACGGAGGCCGCCGCGGAGCCCGTCGAGGACGATGGCGCCGAGGGCGAGGACGTCGTGGACGACGAGCCCGAGCGGGCCGCGCACGAGAAGCCTTCACCCGAGATGACCGTGCAGCAGCTGCGCGATGCCATCGAGGCCGCCAACGGCTTCGCCCCGCGCAAGGCGACCAAGGCGGAGCTGATCGCCATCCTGGAGACGCTCTAGTGGGCGCCTTCGCCACCGTCGCCGACTACATCGCGCGATGCGGCCCCGTCGATGACGGGGACGAGGGCCGGGTCGCCGCCCTGCTCGAGGACGCCTCGGCCTACCTGCGCGGCGCGTACCGGCGACATATGGGCACCCGGTACCTCGCAGGTGCGAACCCCACGTTCGACGAGAACGTGAAGCCCGTCTGCGTGGCCATGGTCGCCCGCGCCGTCAACGCGCCCGGCGCCATGGCTGGCATCACCCAGCAGTCGCAGACGACCGGCCCGTACTCGTCGAGCGTCACGTTCGCCAACCCGACTGGAGACCTCTACCTGGGGCGCTCCGACCTCAAGCGGCTCGGCCTGGCCGGGTGCCGCGTGCGCAGTATCCAGCCCATGACCGCCGCTGACCGCTGGGAGGAGGCGTGATGCCGATGGCGGGGATACCGACCGAGACGGTTACGGTCATCTCCCGCAAGACGGTGTACGACGACCTTCACGAGCCCGTCTCCGAGCGCGACGTCGACGCCGTCGTGGCGCCCGGCGCCACCGCGGACCTCGACGCCTCGCGGCCGGAGGGCGCCACCGTGGCATACACGGTGCATCTCCCGAGGGACATGGCCGGCATCCGCCTCAATGGCTGCTCGGTCCGCGTGCGCGGCGAGGAGCTGCGCGTCGTGGGCGACCCGAGGCCCTATGCCCCCGAGGCGTGCCCGGGACGCTGGTGCTACCCGGTCGAGCTGGAGGCGGCCGATGGCTAGGGAGTACAGCTGGGGGAAGTTCAAATGGAATCGCGGCGGCTACGCCGAGGCGATGGACGGCAACGCCGCGCTCCAGGGGATGCTCAGGGGCAAGGCCGAGGGCATCGCCGCCCGCGCGACCTCTATGCTCGCGCCGGACGGCCACGACGTCCCGGCCTTCAGGGTTAGCCGCTGCCAGGGCACGCTCGCCAAGGGCTTTCGGGTCAGCGCATGCTCGGAC
>CALGKS010000011.1 GCA_937930475.1 uncultured Collinsella sp.
CGTTGACGAACGCAAAGATCGGCAGGATCACAAAGTTGACCGGCGTGGAGATCAGGCGCTCCATGCGGATGAGCGGCGGGGTCACGCGGTGCATGACACGCTCGACCTTGGTGGTCGAGACGGTAAAGTCGTGCTGGCCCAGGATGTGCGCCTCGTCGTCATAGCGGTCATCGAGCAGAGGCAGGCACTCGCCCAGCCAATCGGTCAGGCTATCGAGCTTGACGCCGCACTTGGCCGGGATGGTAAAGGCCAGGATGACGCCGGCGAGCGTGGCATGCACGCCGCTCTTGAACATGCAGAACCACAGCACAAGGCCCAGCACCGAATACGGGGCAAGACGGTAGTGCTGCGTCTTGTTGAGCCACACAAGCGCACAGGTCACAACCGCTGCGGCGCCCAACCAAAACGGATTGGGGCTCTGACCGTAGAAGATGGCGATGGCGGCGATGGAGATAAGGTCGTCGGCGATGGCGAGCGTCGAGAAGAACACGCGCACGCCGTTGGGCACGCGATTGCCCAAAAGCGACAGCACGCCCAGTGCGAAGGCGATATCGGTTGCCATGGGGATGGCCCAGCCGTTGCGGGCGCCGGCATGGTTAAAGATCAGGTAGATGCACGCGGGAACGACGACGCCGCCCACGGCGGCCAGCATGGGAAGCATGGCCTGACGCGGATTCTTGAGCTCGCCGACCGTCATCTCGTACTTAAGCTCGATGCCCACCAGCAAAAAGAAGATCGCCATGAGGAAGTCGTTGACGAAAAGCTCAACGGTGAGACCGGCCGTGAAATGCCCCAGACCCACGTACAGCGGGGTCTCCAAAAAGTGATGGATGGCCTCGTAGGCATCGGTGTTGGCGCAGATAACGGCGGCGATGGCGGCGAAGACCATGACGGCGGCGGAAATCGTGCCGTTCTCGGCAATACGCTCCCAAATGTCGTGGCGCTCAAAACGCTTGCGCTCACGGACGTTGAACAGCTGCTCGGGTGCTGCCATGGGCGGCTCCTTTCACGGGAAGGCTCCCGTCTTAAAAAAGCACGGCCCGCCCAAGTGGCGGCGCCGCGCTCCAACGTATTACGCTTGCATCTAGCCTACCCTGCGCGACAAGCGCGCAAACTCGGCCGAAAAGCGGAACCACAGGTTGAACATTATTTGCTCAACGGCACGGGCGCGCCTGTCCAAGAGACAACGTGGCGCGTGCACAAAAAACGACCGGAGCGCGGAGCGTCCGCGATCCGGTCGTCGGTGTTAGGTCAAAAGAACCTAGCAGGCGGCCATGATGGGGGCAGCGACCTGCTTCTTACGGGAGAGGACGCCCGGCATCCAAACGCCGTCGTGCTCGTCGGCAATGCCCAGGCCCTTCTGGGCAGCCTCGGTCTCGCCCTCGAGCAGGACCTGCGAGCCCTCCTCCATGATGTCGGTGATGCACAGGACGATGCCGTCGGCACCCTTCTCGGCGGCATAGGCGCGCATGGCCTCGCGGATCTCGTCGATCATGCCGAGCGCACGGGTCTTGTCGACGGTCTCATACTGGCCGATGAGCAGCTTCTTGCCGGCGGGCTCGAACATCTTGATGTCGTTGCCGACCATCTCGGCTGCGGTGAAGGAGCCGGACGGACGGGTGAGGAAGACCTCCATACCAAACTTGACCGGGTCGACGCCCACCTGCTCGCCGAGCTTAGCGGCGACGGCGCGGTCGACATCGGTGGTGGTGGGGCTCTTGAGCATGAGCGTGTCAGTCATCATGGCCGAGAGCAGCAGCTTGGCCTGGACGTCAGAAAGCTCAACGCCGAGCACACCGGCGAGCTTGGTGACGATGGTGCAGCTGGAGCCCCAGGGCAGGCAGATGTAGTGCAGCGGGCCGGCGGTCTCGAAGTCGCCGATGCGGTGATGGTCGACAACGCCAAAGACCGTAGCGTCCTTAAGGCCGGCGACGGACTGGGCAGACTCGTTGTGATCGGTGAGGACGACGAGCTGACCGGCCTCGACGGACTCGATCACGCGGGGCTCGGCGATGCCGGCGTCGGCGAGCAGCTTGGCGGACTCGGCCGGAAGCTGGCCCAGAGCGCAGGCCTCGTAGGTGTTGCCGGCATACTCAACCTGGTTGAGCAGCTGGGACAGGACGACGGCGCTCATGATGGCGTCGTTATCGGGGTTCTGGTGACCAAAGACAAGAACGTTTGCCATGGGTTTCCTCCACTTGATATGTGTACTTGGACGTAGCTATGGTAGCACGCTGGCGCCGAGCCTTCGCAGACAGAAGGGCCGCGGCGCAATTTGGGGCAAGCCTGGGGGCCAAGTCTGTCACCTTTGCACCATGTTGGTGCAAAGTAACCTGACCCCCTTGCACCAGCTATTTACCGGCGGCGCGCAGGGCTACGTAGGCGGCACCGATGATACCGGCGTCGTTGCCGAGCGAGGCGACCTCGATGGGCGTCTCGCGCGAGACGGAAAACGCGTACTGCTTAAAGTGCTCGCGCACGGCGTCGAGGTAGACATCGGCCGAGGCGGAGGCGCCGCCGCCGATGAGGAACATCTCGGGGTCGACCACGTTGGCGATAAGCGCCAGGGCACGGCCGAGGTAGTCGGCCATGGTATCGGCCGCCGCAAGCGCGAGCTTATCGCCCTCGCGGCAGGCCTGGAACACGTCCTTGGAGTCAGATGGCCCGGTGAGTTCGATGGGCTCGACGCCCGCGGCCTTGCACTCGGCCAGATAGTTGCTCACCACGCCGGTGGCGCTGGAATACTGCTCCAGGTGGCCATGGCCGCCGCAGCCGCAGGTACGCTCCTCGTCGGGATTCAGGCACATGTGGCCGATCTCGCCGCCGGCGCCCACAACGCCCGACACCACGTCGCCGTTGACGATGACGCCACCGCCCACGCCAGTGCCGATGGTGACCATCACGACGTTCTGCACGCCCTTGGCAGAGCCGAGCCAGGCCTCGCCCATGGCGGCGGCGTTGGCGTCGTTCTCGTACTTAACGACCGCGTCGGGGCAGTGCTCCTGAATGGCAATCTTAAGCTCGGGCAGGTTGATGGAAATGTTCGCCTTGACCTTGGCATCGCCCGCAGCAGGGATGGGGCACGGAACGGCCAGGCCAATGCCCGCCACAAAGGCACGCGGAATCTGGGCCTTGGCGACCACCTGGTCAATAGCCTCGGTCACCGCGGCAAAGCCCGCAGCGTCGACGATGGGAGGCGTGGGCACGCTGGCCTTGGCAAGCAGATTGCCATCCTCGTCGAACAGGCCCTCCTTAACCGAAGTGCCGCCGACGTCAATGCCGATGTAGTACTGCTTAGGTTCCATGGGAGCCCACCTTTCTCGTTTAAACATTGCCTGTATGGTACCGCTCTCAAGACAAAAACCCGCCAAAAAGGGACAGGTTTGTTTTGGCAGGTTTTATCTGGGGAAACGTCCGCCCGCTCAACGAGCAATGACGCTCAGCAACTCGCCAAACAAAAAGCGCCGGGAGAGGGAGACTCCCGGCGCCTGCAAAAGGGACTGGATTGTATGCGAACCGCACGATCCGTCGCGGCGAAAACGCCAGCTAGGCCTTGAGTGCCTGTAGCTGTTTGTGGACCTCAATGAGCTCCGTGGCCATGACGCGCATGGTCTCGGTGCCGGCCATCTGGTCCTCGGCGTGCAGCAGAATCAGCGGGGCCTCGCCGTTGCGCTCGCCATTGGCCTCCTTCTTAAGAAGTCCCATGTGAACATCGTGGCCGCCGTTATAGGCCTCGTCGCCCTGCTTAATGAGCTCCTCGGCGGCGTCGAAATCGCCCTCCTTGGCCTTCTGCACGGCGTTGATGTACATGCTCTTGGCGGTACCGACGTAGCTGATGATCTCGAAGCAGGTCATCTGCAGTTCGTTCATATCCTCCATGCGCTGCACCTAGCCCATCACGCTGACGCAGTGGTCGATGATGCCGGCGGCGTTCATGCGGCCATAGTCGACCATGTTGATGACCTCGACCGGGAAACGGCCGGCGGCCTCCTTCTCAAAGTCGCCCTTGGTGTAGCCGATCTGCGGGCCGAGCAGCAGGATGTCGCACTCGTCCAGGTGATCGTGGGCCTCATTCATAGGACGGGCTTCGACCTCGATGTCCAGACCACGGCTCGCGACCTCGGACTGCATCTTCTGGACCAGCAGACTCGTGGACATGCCGGCATTGCAGCAAAGCATGATCTTCTTCATGGTTTCCTCCTTATAACTGCGCGGCGCGCAGACGACAAACTGGATAAATCCTTGTGGTTATCTTTCCCCTGTTTTGCACGTTTAGGCAAAAAAGGAGATACGGGTACCGGTACCAAGCATCGGTACCCGCAAGGGTGGAATGGACAAACGCTAGGCGTTCTGCTCGGCGAGGGCCTCCTGCTTGGCGATGGCCTTCTCGGAGATCCTCATAAAGGGCAGGTAGACAGCCATGCCGATGACCAGCTCCAGAGCCTGCCACACGCCGGCGCGCCAGTCAAAGCCCGTAGCAAGCAGGGCGTTGATGACGGGCGGCATGGTCCAAGGCACCTGAGCGATGCAGGGGCTGATGATGCCAGCGCAGGTCAGGCCATAGGTGACACCGATGAACAGGTCGGGAAGAAGCACGAACGGAATCATGAGCGGCAGGTTGTACACGATGGGGTAACCGTAGATGACCGGCTCGTTGATGTTGAACAGGCCAGGCAGAATGGCCATCTTGGCAACGGTCTTGGAGGCCTTGTTCTTGGAGAACAGGAAGGTGTCGAGCAGCAGCATGAGGGTGCAGCCCGAGCCGCCGATGAGGGCGAAGCTGTTGACGATCTGCATGTTCATGTAGTGATCGGGCTGGATGGTACCGCCGGCGGCAAAGGTAGCCATGTTGTCGACGATGAGCATGGTCAGGATCGGCTCGACGGTAGCGCCCGAGATGGTGGACTGGTGAATACCAACGCAGAACAGCAGGTTGGCGAGGGTGTAGATGAGGATGACAGCCCACGGACCGGCGTTCATGATGCTCTTGAGCGGGTTGGAGATGCAGGTGGAGATGATGGTGCACAGGTCGGTGCCGGCGCAGACGGCGAGCAGGGCCGAGGCGATAGCGAAGATCGAGAGGTTGAGCAGCATTGGGATCATGACGTTGAAGGAGTTGGAGACCGCAGGAGGTACGCCCTCGCCCAGCTTGACCTTGAGCTTCTCGACGCCCGAGATCTTGATGAAGAGCGTCGTGGAGAGCAGGGCGATGATGATGGCCGAGAACAGGCCGTTGGTACCGGTGTTGGCGGTCGAAAGGGCACCGGTGACCTCGGCGGAGGTGATCTTGTCGGTGAGAAGCGGGCTCGTGGCGGCAAGGGTGGCGGTGATCTGCTGCGGCATCATGATGACGAAGGCAGAGATAGCGACAACCACGCAGGCAAGCGGGTTATCGAAACGCTCGTTCTTGGCGAGGCTGTAGCCAATCAATCCGGCCAAGATAATGGCAGAGACGTTGAGGGTGCCCAGCGTAATTGCCGAGCCCCACGTCTGAAGGTTGGCAAGGCCCGCCGCATCGAGCGGGAACAGAGGGAACACGACGTTGTTAATAAGAACCGCGATACCCGCAAGGATATAGAGCGGCGTGATGGTCGCGAAGGCGTCACGCAGGGAACGCAGGTGAACCTGGTTTCCCACCTTCGCAGAGACCTCGGCAAACTTGTCGAGGAAGCTCTTTCCGTTGTCACTGGCCATGATTGCTCCTAACTTTCAAATCCGGCCTTTTCCTATGCGCACGGTGGTCTGTCGCCCTCTGCCACCAGATGTGCCATGTGTTGCGCGCGGCGGCGCGCGGTCTGGGCGTTCGCCCGGTCGCTAATCAACCACGTGGGTCGTGGCGACCTGTTTGAGCCAGGCCGCCGACTTCTTAAGGCGGCGCTTGTAGCCGTCCATGAGATCGACCTCGACAAAGCCGTAACGATTCTTAAAGGCATTGGCCCAAGACCAGTTATCGATGACGGCCCAGTAGTGATAGCCCCGGCACTTGGCGCCCTCGTCGATGGCCTTGGCCACCCACTCCAGGTGCTGACGTACAAAGTCGACGCGGTAGTCATCCTGGATGGTTCCTTCGGCGTCACGGTTCTTGTATTCGTCCATGATGCCGATGCCGTTCTCGGAAACGAACCACTCAAGATCGGGGTAGTTCTTAGCGCAGTCCATGCCAAAGTCGTAGAGGCCCTGCGGGTAGATC
>CALGKS010000012.1 GCA_937930475.1 uncultured Collinsella sp.
GATATAGCCATCGACCAGGGATTGAATCGCCGGCAGCAATCCGGTCGTGAAAAATACTGCCAGCGCATCGAGCACCGGCTGGATTTGCGCGACCGCCTGGGAAATCGTGTCGCAGATCTGCTGCCAGATTCCCATGACCGTATTGCGAAAACTGTCATTGGTATTCCACAGGTAGACAAGCGCAGCTGTCGCTGCGGCGATCGCTATTGCGACAAGTCCGATCGGCGAGAGAAGGAAGCTGACCGCACCGCCGAGCGCGGTCACACCGCCGGAAACGGCGGTCAGAAGCGGCACGATATTCGCGCCGATCCCAAATGCGGCGATCCCGGCGGCACCGCCCGCCACGGCAGGCGCGATCTTGTCGAAGTTTTCGATGAGCGTGCCGATTGCCGGAACAACGTCATTACTGATGACCTGGACGGACTCACGCAAAGGCTCCTTGAACTTGTCATAGAGCTTGAGCCCGACCTCCTCAAGCGCCGAATCAAGATTGCTCAGGTCGCCGGCGAGGTTGTCGGTCATGGTCGCGGCCATGTCCTGCGCGGCGCCATTGGAGTTGTAAAGTTCATCGCGGAAACTGCCGAGCTCATCGGTGCCGGCGTTGAGGATGAGGTTGAGGCCCTTGATTGAGTCGGCTGTAAAGGTCGATTGCAGGGCGCTCGCCTTTTCAGCGTCGCCCATGCCATTTGTCGCGCTCTCGACATCGCGCATGATGTCGACCATGTCGCGGTAGTTGCCGCTTGCGTCCATCACTGCGACGCTCGTCTCGCCGATCTTGATGGCGCCATCGGACATCTTCGCCGTCATGTCGCGCATGACGGCATTGAGCGCGGTGCCGGCCTCGGAGCCCTTGAGTCCCTGATTGGACAGCTCGGAGATAAATGCCGTCGTGGTCTGGACGTCCATGCCTGCTGCATTGCAGTTGGCGGCACAATTCTTAAATGCAGCGCCAAGCTGCTCGACGTTGGTGTTGGCGTTGCCCTGCGCGTATGCCAAAACATCCGTCATCGTGGCGGCATCGCTCGCCTGCATCGAGAATGCCGACAGGTAGTCGGTGAGCAGGTCGGATGCCGATGCAAGGTCCATGGAGCCGGCCTGTGCGAGCGTGAGCACGCCGTTGATTGCGTCGAGCGATTGCTCGGTATCCCAGCCGGCAAGGGCCATGTAGCCGAATGCGTCGGCGACCTGTGCAGCGGAGAACGTGGTCGTGCCGCCGAGCTCGCGCGACTTGGCCTCAAGGCGCTCCATGTCATCGGCGCTCGCGCCGGAGAGTGCCTGGACGTTGGACAGGGACAGCTCGAAGGTCTTGCCGAGATCAACGACCTCCTTGGCGGTGTCCTTTGCGCCCTGGGCGACGCGCGAGAGCGCCTCGCTCGCGAGATTGGACAGCACGCCCTTGGCGACCGTGAAACCGTCGTTGGCGCGGTCGGCTGAATCCGCTAGGTTGTCCTCCTCGCGCGCGAGCGCATCGGCAGCATCCTCGGCGGCACGCATCTTAGATTCGTTTTGGCGAAGCTCGGAATTGAGCTCACGGATGTTGGACTCAAGCTCCTTGGCCTCGGTCGAGTCCTTGCCCTTGGCGATAACGGCATCGGCATATGCCGTCTGCAACTGCTTAAGCTTGGCGCGCTGCTCATTGATCTTGTTGGACAGCTGCGTGTAGGCGCTCTCGGCCTGCTGCTCGGCGTCTGCCTGCTTCTCGATCTCGGTGCTCGTCTGGCTGATGGCTGCGCGGACGTTCTGCTGCGCGGCCTTTGCCTGGTTGAGCTGATTGGTGAGCTTCTGGGACGATGCCGAGTTCTCGCCAAAGGCGGCGTTCGACGCCTCGAGCTGTGAGGCGAGCGCGTTAATCTTCTGCTGCAGGGTCTCGTCCTGCTGCTCGAGCAGCTTCTTCTTGCGCGTAAGCGCCTCGACCGACGCGCCGGTGTTTTTCATCTGTGCGGCGTTCAGCTTGAGCTCACCGCGGAGCGTTGTCATAGTCGAGTTGGCCGACTTGATGGCGGCGCGGAACTGCTCGGTTTCGGCCTTGAATTTGATTTCGACCGTATTCTTGCTCGCCACTACTTCTTTGCCTCCTCTCGGAGTTTGTTCTCGACAGACGATTGCCAGAGGTCATAGGCGTTTTTGTTCGCCATGACGCTCAGGAGAAACGGGATATCTGCGTTAAAAAAAATGTCCTCGGACATGCCGAGGACGAGGACGTAAAAGGCATAGGCATCTTCAACGTCGGTGATTTCAAATTTCGGAGGCCGCGCGACCAGCTTGGTTTTCTCCTTGGCGCCTAGTTCCCCTGCGCGCTTTCGGAATGGCTCTGAAAACGCGCCATCTCTTTTGGGGAGATAAGCGCCATCGCCGCCATCGTGACGGCATTGACGTCGGCGGGCGCGACGGCGATAAACTCATCCTGCGTGAGCGCATCGGCGAGTGTGCCGTTGTCCTCTATGTATTGGCAGAGATATCCGCAATAGACGATGTCGAGCATCTTCAACACGTCATCGGCTGCACCGGCCATGACCACATGGCTGAATTGGGAGTAGAGCTGTTTGTTAAGCGCTCGCAGCTTGATGAGCAGCCCCCACGTGATGGTGAGCTTGAGCTTGGTGCCGTCACTCATCTCAATCTCGGTCGAGGCATTGATATTGCGCTTGGGCTTGGGCATTTCGCGTCCTCCATAAGGGCCGGGGCACCAAAGCGCCCCGGCATCTGCTAGTTAATCTCCTGGACGAGGTCAGGGTCGACCTTGCGAATCTCGGCGAGGCGGTTCTCGGTGATGTTGAGCACATCGCCGACGGCATGCACGCGCTTGGAGCGACGGTCGATAAAGGCCTTTAGGACCTGGACTTTCACCTTTTTGGTCGCCATGGCTACTCAGCCGCCTTGACAAGCTCCGGCGTGAAGCTCTCCATCCAGGCGCTCTTTACGTCCTCGGTGGCATCTTCGAGGTCACACTCGTAGTGGCCGAAGCCATTCTCATCCGGCGAGAACCCGATTTCGACCTCAAACTCGGCGACCTCCTCGGCACCGTTCTCGATCTTGGATGCGGGACCGGTATTCATCACGCAGACGGGCCATGCCTTGAGTTTCTCGTTTTCGTCCTCGTCAAAAACTCGACCGGTCAGCACGAATTCAGGATGCACGGACGAGCGCCCGTAGCCGGTGACACCCGGCTTGAGCTTGTCGGACTTCATGGCCATGAGGCGGTTGTAGAGGTCTCGGGGCATGTGCGCGGTCAGCTTGAGCGTGCCGCTACCGGTACCGCGCGTGCGCTTCTTTGCGACCACGCCTCGGCACTTCTTTGTGATCTGGATGACCTCGGTCTCCTCTTCAAGGGAGCCGATACACCCGATCGGGCACGTCTCGGTGCCGAGCTTCACGACGAGCTCGCGCACTTCATATTCGGAAAAGACGGTCGTTTTGATTGCCATCTCAACTCCATTCACTTGTAATTGCCTGCACGCAGCGCTCGACAATCCTCGGGATTACCGATTCGGCGCCGCGTTTGAAAAATTGCTGGTTGCCTGCATGCCTGTTTGTGTTGCTGCCGTCATCCGGAAAGTAGAGGTATCGATAGTTACCCTTGGCGGCGACCGTCACGGCAAGATTCTCATTCGTGCGGTATTCAGGCCAATCGGACACCTTTGCCGATGCCTTATGGCCTTTAAAGGTCCTGCCCGATGCATGGATGAGCGGATTGATGCCGCGGTAGATGACCGGTCCGGCCTCGTTATGCAATACCTCGTTGATGGCGCGCTCGGCGTTGTCTGGGTATTGCTGAGCCGCCACGGTGACGGCGGCGAAATCGGCCTCGCCGATAAAAGCCCAGCCGCTCACGACTTGACCGCCTTGACGAATCGAAGCGTCATCATCTCGACAACGTCCTTGGTGCCGGGCTTCGTCGTGTAGTAGTACCCGATGGCGGTGCCATGGTCCAGGCGCATGCCGGGGATTGCGGTCATCGCGGCGATCACCTCGGCGGCGGCACCGTCGGGCACGTAGCTCTCACGCACCATCGCGACCGAATATGCGTTCGTAAAGCCTGTCAGGTTGTCTTTCGCGCGGGTCTCCTCGCGGGAAAAGACCGTGTAGTCCCACGGGTCGCTCTCTTTTAGGCCGGCGGCGGTGCCGTAGAAAACGACATCGTCGACGGTCGCGAGCGCATCGCGGATGCGGTCGAGAGTGCTATCTTGCGTCGACATACGGCACGCCCCCCTCAAGGTAGAGATACATTTCTGTATTCGTCCTGTCGATGTGGGCGATGCCGTAAATCGTGGCCCCGATGACCGCTTTCATTCCGGGCTTCACAGCCTGGATGTTGTGCGTGCAAATCTTTGCACTGCACGTGAATCCTAGGCGCTCTGAGACCTCATAGTCCTGGTCGCGGACTGAGCATGAGCGGAAGAAAAGACGCACGAGCGCATCGAGGTCGTAGGGGACGCTCGGATTGCGCTTCGCGCCGAAAGAGGACGGCGCGCGGGTCTCGGTATAGATCCCAACCACGCCGTCGCTATAGCTCGGTAGAGGCCGTTTCTTTAGCATATTCCACCGCCAACCACCTATCCCGGCACTTGGCGATCTTCTCGGCATAATTGACCTCAAAATCATCGAGCGCGTCATTCCACTCGTAAAAGCAGTACGCGAGATAGAGCGCACGCTCGGCACCGGCATCGTTGAAGTCAAAGGAGCCATCGGGGATGCCGAGCATGGAGCGAAGGTCGAGGTCAGCCTGCTCCATGATCTCATCTATGCGGCTGTCGACCTCATCGTCTCGATAGGTCACGCGCAGTTTGCGCCGTACCTTGTCGACAAGCTCCATGCGCTACCTCCTACTTAGGCTACGGGCAGCTCGGCAGCATCCTCGACGGCGTGAGCCTCGGAGGTGTCGGACTGGGTCTCGACGCTCGCGGCAGCGGCGGCGGTGACATTCTTGACCGTGACATACGCCGGGTCGAGGTTGGAGATGTCCAGCACCTCGAAGCTGGTGTTGTCGTAGGCGCGACCGGCTGCATGCTGGATGAGCTTGAAGGTGCGGGCATCGTCGAGGAAGTTGACGGAGTCATCGAAGATGATGGCGCCGTTGCGCTCGCCGCCGACGGCGAGCGTGTAGTCCTCGATGACTCCGAGCACGGCGGTGCCGGTCTTGACCACGTTGGACTTGATGACCTCGGTCGGGAATGGGAACAGGTCACGCACGTAGCCACCGACCTCGGGAGCGAGCACGGTGGTCGCCGGCATCACCTTTGTCAGATAGTCGACCGTGTTGACGAGCAGCACGACGCTGTTGATGTCGCGCATCTTGCCCTTCTCGGTGAGTGCGACCTTGGCGATGAGCTTGCCGTAATCGGCAGGCGCGAAGGACGTGACGGCAACCTTCTCCTTGTCCGGGTAGCCGGTCGACTGATTGAAATCGCCGTTGGGGTTCTTGGTCACGCCGACGGGCATATGGACGCCGGTGCCGTTGACGATGGCATCCTCAAGGCCGTAGCCGAGCGCCTCGGCCATGACGGCGCGGATGAATGCATCGAGGAACACGGGACCCATGTCGAGAAGGTCGAGCGGGATGATGCAGAATGCGGTGTACTTGGCCTGGGTGATATCGAGGACCTTGAGCGCGCCCTTGATCTCTTTGGTAATCTTCTCGTCGATCTCTCCCCAGGTGCCCTTCTGCACCGTGGAGTCATTGATGATCCACTTGGTCGAGTAGCCGGCGTTCGCGAAATGAATCTTGCTGAGCAGCGGTCGGGTCTCGATGAGGTAGCGCAGGACGTCCTCGATGACAGTCTCGGGCATCAGGTCGTCGACGTTCTTGTCATCGAGAATGTCGATGAATGCCTGCTTTGACTTGGCGCCCTTGAGCGCCTGGGCGATGCCGGTATACCAGGCGGACTCCTTGGCGGTCAGCGTGCGGTAGCCTCGATTTGCAAGGACCTGATCGTCCTTGGACTGGCTGTAGAGGTCGAAGTCGGCGCGGATGGACTCGGCGATCTCGTTGCCGAAAGCATCCCAGGCGCTCTCCATCTGCTTCGGGTCTCCAGACTGGAAGGCCTCGGCGATCTTGGATGCGCTCTTGGTGGTCTTGATAAGGCTCATTGAGTCTCCTATCTATTTCGTTTTAATTGGCGAAAAGGCTTGTGAATGCGGCGATGCCGTCGGCAAAAGCCTGCTTCTTGTCTGGGTCCTTCTC
>CALGKS010000013.1 GCA_937930475.1 uncultured Collinsella sp.
CGCTGACGCATACCGCCGGAGAACTGGTGCGGATACTCATTGACGCGCTTCTCGGGCTCGGGAATGCCAACGAGGTCCAAAAGCTCGGTGGCGCGCTTGAGCGCCTCCTGCTTGGAGTAGCCACGGTGCAGACGAAGACCCTCGCCCACCTGCTTGCCGATCTTATAGACCGGGTTCAAGGAGGTCATAGGATCCTGGAAGATTATCGCGATATCGTTGCCGCGAATGTGCTGCATCTCTTCCTCGGTCATCTCGAGGATGGAGCGGCCGCGATAGCGAACGTCACCGCCCTCGATCTTTCCCGGAGGCATCGAGATAAGACCCATGATGGTCATGGCGGTCACGGACTTACCGGAGCCGGACTCACCGACGACGCCCAGGGTCTCGCCGCGATCGAGCGTGTAGGAGACACCGTCGACAGCGCGAACAACGCCATCCTCGGTGTGGAAATACATCTTAAGGTCATCGACCTCGAGCAGATGCTGGCCCTCGGGAACCGGCTGGTCCTTCAGGTCCACATAGTTCTTGTTCTTCTTCATCCTTATGCGTCCTTCATCTTGACGTCGAGGGCGTCGCGCAGACCGTCACCCAGCAGGGTGAAGGCGAGCACCGTCGAGAGAATTGCCAGACCGGGCATGATCATCATCCAGGGAGCGGTCAGAAGATACTGCTGACCGTCCTGAATCATGGAGCCCCACGAAGGCGTAGGCGGAATAACGCCCATGCCGAGGAAGGACAGAGCGGACTCGGTCAGAATGGCGCCACCAATGTTCATGGTTGCGTAGACCACGATAGAGGCGACGGAGTTCGGGAAAATGTGACGCACGACGATACGAGCATCGGATGCACCCATCGCGCGCGCAGCGTCAACATAGTCGTTTTCCTTGACCGTCAGGATCGCGGATCGGAAGACGCGCGCAATAGAAGGCCAGCCGAGAATACCGATGGCGATAAAGACATTCTGAAGACCACGGCCGATAACGGCGATCATGGCGACGACGAACAGCACGTACGGGAACGCTAGGAAGATATCCGCAAAGCGCATGATGATCGTATCCCAGATTCCACCGTAGAAACCGGCCAGAGCACCCATGACCAGACCGATCACCGTGGAGATGGCGGTGGCCATAATGCCGACGGACAGCGAAACGCGTGCACCGTAGATAACGCGGACGAGAATGTCGCGACCAAGGGCGTCGGTGCCAAACGGATGCTCGGCACACGGAGCCAGCAACGAAGTCTCGGCCATGGTAGTCGAGTCGGAAGCCGTCGGCGACCCGAGCCAGGGCTTAGCCCACAGGTCGGCGGTCAGGGCAACCACAACGACGATGATGATCCAGCAAACACCGATAACGGCGAGCTTGTTCTTACGAAGACGCTTAAAAGCGTCGCCCCACAGCGTGCGGGACTTAGCGGGAGCAGATGCGGCCTTAGTGGCGGTAGCCTGCCCCTGAGACTGAGAATCAGTTTCCTGCATGAGACGTACCTCCCTTAGGCCTTATCCGACGGACCGCCAAGGCGGATGCGCGGGTCGAGGAATGCATAGCTAATGTCGACGAGCAGGTTGATCACCATAACGACGACAACGATGAGCGTAACGCCGCCCATAACGATGGGCCAGTCACGCATGCTGATGGCGCGGTAGACCTCAGAGCCGATACCGGGCCAGTTAAAGACCGTCTCGGTCAGGATGGCGCCCGAAAGCATGCCACCGAAGTCGACACCAATATAGGTAACGACGGGGATGAGTGCATTCTTAAGCGCATGCTTGACGATGATCGCGCGATTGGAGAGACCCTTAGCCTTTGCCGTGCGGATGTAATCCTGGTTCATGACGTCGAGCAGCTGCGAGCGCATGATGCGGGCAGCATAGGCGGTCGAAACCGAAGCCAGCGTAATGGTCGGAAGCACATAGTGCATCCAATCCTGATACTGAGAGCTGGAACCGCCGGCACCCGAGATCGGCATGGAGAATGCACCGCCCGTGGCGTCCTTGAGGATGACGCCAAAGAACAGCTGCAGCAGCATACCGAGCCAGAAGGCAGGAACGGCAACGAGGATCGACGTGGTCAGCGTTACCAAAATATCCCAGAAGGAGTAACGCTTTACTGCCGAAATGATACCCGCACCGATACCCATGATTGCCTCGAGCACGATAGCGCACGCGGCGAGTTTAACCGTATACGGATACTTCTGAGCAAAGATTTCCGCAACCGGCAGCTTGCGCTGATACGAATTGCCCAGATCGCCATGAAGCAGACCATTCATGTAATTCAAGTATTGGTCCACAAGCGACGTTGGAACGGGATCGCCGTTCTCGTCAAGGATCGCGTTGCCGTCCTCGTCCGCCTGGACCAGGTGATAGCGCACGCGAAGTTGAAGCTCCACCTCGGGGGACAGAGCCTTGTCTCCACCGATCAGCTTGATCGGATCTCCCGGCACGATGTTCTGGAGGGCGAACAGAATCAGCGTAACGCCCAAAAATACCGGGATGAACTGAAGCACACGTTTAACGATGTACTTACCCATACCACTCCCCTATCTAGGGATTAACCTAAATGGGATGCCGATCGCCAGACCGGCATCCCAAAATTACCATCAGCCAGTTTACCCCAGGTTAGGGAGAACTGTATGTTTCCCATGAGGTCTACGTAAATACTTGACCCTCACGGAAGCTGCAAACTCTTAGGCGAGCTCGGCGGTACCCAGCTCGGCGTGCTTCTGCGGATCGACATAGAGGTGCTTGATGCGATCGGAGCCAGCGATGGTGTGCGTGTAGAACATCACCGGGATGACCGGGCAGTCGGCAGCGACCATTGCGTCGGCCTCCTGCATCTTAGCGACGCGCTCTTCGTCGTCAACCGTGGTGCGAGCCTCGTTGACCTTGGCGTCGAACTCGGGGTTGTTGTAACCAGAGCGGTTGTCGCCACCGAGGGAGTCGGAGTGGAACAGCGGATACAGGAAGTTGTCCATGATCGGGTAGTCGGCAATCCAGCCCAGACGACCGAACTGATAGTTGAAGTTCTGGTACTGCTCGAGCAGCGCAGACCACTCAGGAGTATCGGAGACGGCGGTAACGCCGACCTTGGCGAGGTCGCCGATGATGGACTCCATAATCTCCTTGTGGCCACCGTCCTGGTTGTAGGAAAGGGTCACGTTAATGCCACGATCGCCGTTAGCGCCAGCGGGAGCAACCTTGTCGAGGTACTCGTTGGCCTTATCGACGTCGTAGGCGCAGAACTCCCATGCGCCCTCCTTGTAGCCATCGATGCCCGGAGGAACAATGCCGTCGGCGGGGGTACGGGTACCCTTGAAGATGGTCTTGCAGATGGCCTCACGGTTAATGGCCAGGGAGATACCCCTGCGCAGGTCGGCGTTGTTGAACGGCTCGGCCGTGGTGTTGCAGGTCAGGTAGTAGGTGGAAGGCTCGGCGCCGAGCAGCATGCGCTCGCCGTCGCCCATAGTGTAGCCGTCCTTGGACACGCCGCGATCCTTCTTGGCAGCGTCGATCTGAGCAACGGGAACGTCGCAGATGTCAAGGTTACCGGCCTGGAACTCCTTGTAGGCGGTCTCCACGTCCTTGATGACCTGGAAGTGGATGCCATCGATCTTGGCCTTGTCGCCATAGTAATCGTCGAACTTCTTGAGGTTGATCTCCTGACCATCCTCCCACTTGCCGTCCATCATGAACGGGCCGTTACCGACCGGTGCAAGATAGAAGCTCTTGGCATCGGACTCGGCGCACTCGGGAACCGGGGCCAGAGCCGGGTGAGAGGCGACGAAGGGGAAGTCGGCGTAAGCGGAAGACAGCTTGACGACGAGGGTCTCATCGTCGGGGCAAGTAACACCGCTGAGCTCGGTAGCGTTACCGGCAAGCAGATCGTCATAGCCCTCGACCATGGAAAGGTGATAGGAGACCTCGGAAGGGCCATACTCGGTAGCGATGGCCGACTTGGTGTTGACCAGACGCTCCCAACCGAGCTTAAAGGACTTGGAGGTAACGTCGTCACCGTTGTGGAACTTGGCCTTCTTGATCTTGAAGGTAAACTCGGTGGCGTCGTCGTTGGCCTCAAAGGACTCGCAAGCCAGCGGAACGATCTCGCCCTTCTCGGCGTCGTAGGCGGTCAGAGCGTCGAAGAGCTGGTACTCGACCTGAGTGCCCTGGTCCTCCTGGACATTGTAGGGGTCGATGCAGACCGGGTTGTTGATGTAGAAGTTCAGCGTCGAACCGGACTCAGAACCGGAAGCGTCGCCACCCTTCTTGCCGCATGCGGCAAGAAAAGCCATGGAGCTCGCAGCGAGGGTGCCGCCAACAAAGGCGCGACGACCCATAACGGGCTGGTGGAACATAGAATCAGCCATGCCATCCTCCTTATGAGATAGGACAAAGAAATGTTCAGTCGGACATATGTCGAGACAATCCGATCCGAACCATCAAAACGCCGCCCGCTGCTATGGCTGGTTATGCACAACGAACCAACGTTTCGCAATACAGTAGCGCATTTTATGCACGATTTGGGGCTAATTCCGGTTAACGGTCGAGAATTTCTTTAGTTGGGCGAAGTATGTGGGGATATTTTGACTCTGTTACAAATATGTAAACAAAAAGGGTCCCGCACATGCGGAACCCTTTTCAAGTATTTATGCGGTTCGTGCTTAGAAGCCAACGATGCCCTGCGGGAAGAAGAACATGCACAGGACGACGCACACGGCAAAAACGACGGCCATAATTACCGTCAGGCGATCGAGGTTCTGCTCCATGACGCCCGTGGCAGAGCTGGAGTTATACAGCGAGCTAGCGATCATATCCGAAACGCCGGTGCCCTTACCGGAATGCATCAGGACGAGAATCGTCAGCGCCACGGCAGAGACAGCCCAAACGACAAACAGAAGAATCTGGAACGGACCCATAGATAAGCTCCTTAATAGAACAGTTTAAACTCCAGTACTGTACCACAATCCCCCGCTCTCCCCTACCTGCCACTCAAGGACGGGGTAGAAATGGCAGAAATACCAAAAAGGGGGTTGTCCGGTTGTGGACAACCCCCTTACTAGAAAACGGTATTTGTTTTCTATTAGGCCTCGGTGGCGAGCACGCGGCCCGTCATCTCGGCGGAAGGCTCAATACCAGCCATGGTGAGCATGGTCGGAGCGATATCGGAAAGACGGCCGTCCTCGATACCGGTGAGCTTGGCCTTCTCATCAACGATGATGAACGGCACGCGGTTGGTGGTGTGAGCCGTAAACGGATGCTTGGAACCGTCGGAAGCAACGTCAAACATGTGATCGGCGTTGCCGTGGTCGGCGGTAATCAGCGCAAAGCCGCCCTTGGCGAGAATCGCCGGGACAACCTTGGACAGGGCATCGTCAACAGCCTCGACGGCCTTAACGGCAGCGTCGAAGACTCCGGTGTGACCAACCATGTCGCAGTTCGCGAAGTTCACGATGTAGAAATCAGCGCGATCCTCGTTGATGGCGGCGACAAGCTTCTCGGTAACCTCGGGAGCGCTCATCTCAGGCTGCAGATCGTAGGTAGCGACCTTGGGGGAAGCGACGAGCACGCGCTCCTCGCCCTCCTTGGGCTCCTCGATGCCGCCGTTGAGGAAGAACGTCACGTGGGCGTACTTCTCGGTCTCGGCGGTGTGCAGCTGCTTCAGGCCATTGGCGGCGATAACGTCGGCCAGGACGTTCTCGGGGAACGTCTTGGGGAAGGCGACCTCGACGTCAAACGTCGGATCGTACTCGGTCATCGTCACAAAGTGCGATAGCTTGATCTGCTCGCGCTCAAAGCCATCGAACTCCTTGTCCGTGAACACGCGGGTCATCTGACGGGCGCGGTCGGGACGGAAGTTGAAGAAAATGGCCGCGTCGCCCTCGTGGATGCCCTCGTTGTGGGCAGCGAAGGGCTCGACGAACTCGTCACCGCGCGGATCCTTCTCGTAGTAGGCCTTGATACCGGCAACGGGGTCGGTATCGGCATCGGACGCATTGACCATGACGTCGTAGGCACGCTGGATGCGCTCCCAACGGTTGTCGCGGTCCATGGCCCAATAGCGGCCCGAAACGGTGGCGACGCGAGCGTCGCAACCGGTCTCCTCGGAGATCTTAGCCAGGAAGGCGCAGAACTCGCTCATGTAGCCAGCGCCGGACTGCGGGTCAACGTCGCGGCCATCCATAAAGGCGTGGACGCGAACGGTCTTGACACCGTGCTCGGCAGCCATCTTGACCAGAGCCTCGACGTGGTTCATATGGGAGTGAACGCCGCCAGGGCTCATAAGGCCCATAAGGTGAAGGGTCTTGCCCTCGGCCTTGACGTCGTCCATAGCCTTGACGAAAACCTCGTTCTTGGCGATGGAGCCATCCTTGATGGCATTGTTGATGCGCGAAAGCTCCTGGAACACGATGCGGCCGGCACCGATGTTGAGGTGGCCCACCTCGGAGTTACCCATCTGGCCATCGGGAAGACCCACGTCCTCGCCCGAAGCGCCGAGCGTGGTGTGGGGGTACTTCTCATACAGGCTGTCAAGGAAGGGCGTCTTGGCGGCAGCGACGGCGTTCTCGCCATCGGCCGGAGCCAGGCCGCAGCCGTCCATGATAATCAGGAGTGCAGGAAGATGACGCTGTGCCATATGTCCTACTCGCCTGCCTTGACGACCATAGAGGCGAAGTCGGCAGCCTTGAGCGAAGCGCCGCCCACGAGGGCGCCGTCAACGTCGGGCTTGGCGACGAGCTCGGCAATGTTGCCGGGCTTGGCAGAGCCACCATAGAGAACGCGGATGCCGTTAGCGAGCTCCTCGCCGAACATCTCCTTGAGGGTCTCACGGATAGCGCCGCAGACCTCCTGAGCGTCCTCGGCGGTAGCGGTCTTGCCGGTGCCGATGGCCCAGATGGGCTCGTAGGCGACAACGACCTGCTTGGGGCAGGTGATCTCAAGACCAGCAAGGCCAGCCTTGACCTGGTTCACGACGTGCTCGACATAGGTGCCAGCCTCGCGGACCTCGAGGGACTCGCCGCAGCAAAAGACGGGAACAAGACCGGCGGCAACGAGGGCCTTGGCCTTCTTGTTCTGATCCTCATCGGTCTCGTGGAAGTAATCACGACGCTCGGAGTGACCGATGATGCAGTAGGTGCAGCCAGCGGACTTGAGCATGTCGCAAGAGGACTCACCGGTGAAGGCACCCTTGGCCTCCCAGTACACGTTCTGTGCACCGAGGGCGATGGGGGCAGCCTGAATGCGGTCATGAACCGTGGTGATGTCGATGGTCGGAGGGCAGACGAGCACCTCGACGCCAGCCGGAACCTCGGGCAGAGCCTGAGCCAGCTCGTCGGCGAGCTTGGCGGCCTCGGCGACGTCGTTGTTCATCTTCCAGTTACCAGCGATAAGAAGGGTGCGATTAGGCATCGAGAAGCGCCTCCACTCCGGGCAGGGCCTTACCCTCGACGAGCTCCATGGAAGCGCCACCACCGGTGGAGATCCAGCTCATCTTGTCGGCCAGGTTGAACTTGTTGACAGCTGCGACAGAGTCGCCACCGCCGATGATCGAGGTGCAGTCGGCCTCGGCGACAGCCTCAGCGATAGCCTGGGTGCCGTGAGCGAAGTTATCAAACTCGAAGACGCCCATGGGGCCGTTCCAGAAGACAGTCTTGGCGCCCTTGACGGCCTCGGCGTAGAGCTCCTCGGTCTTAGGACCGATGTCCATACCCTCACGATCGTCGGGGATAGCGTCGGAAGCGACAACCTCGGGGACAGCGTCCTCGCCAAAGTGATCGGCAACACGGTTGTCGATGGGAAGCAGGATCTTGACGCCCTTCTCCTCGGCCTTCTTGAGCATCTCGCCAGCGCGCTCGACCCAGTCCTCTTCCTTGAGGGACTGACCAACGGACAGGCCCTGAGCCAGGAAGAAGGTGTAGGCCATGCCGCCACCGATGATCAGGGTGTCAGCGGAGTCGATGAGGTGATCGAGAACGCCGATCTTGGAGGAAACCTTGGAACCGCCGACGATAGCGACGAAGGGGCGCTCGGGCTCGGCGAAGATGCCGGTCAGCGTGTCGACCTCCTTCTCGAGCAGGAAGCCCGCGACGGCAGGCAGGTAAGCGGCGGGGCCCACGACGGAACCCTGGGCGCGGTGAGCGGTGCCGAAGGCATCGAGAACGAAGACGTCACCATAGGAAGCGAGCTTCTTGGCGATCTCGGGATCGTTCTTCTTCTCACGCTTGTCGAAGCGGACGTTCTCGAGAACGAGAACCTTGCCCGGCTCGACGGCAGCGACAGCCTCGGCAGCCTTCTCGCCGTAGGTGTCGGCGACAAAGGCAACGTCGAGACCAGAGAGCTCAGCGAGCTTCTTGGCGACAGGCTCAAGGGAGAGCTCAGGCTGGAAGCCAGTGCCCTCGGGACGGCCGAGGTGGCTCATGAGGATGACGCGAGCGTTGTGCTCAACGAGATAGTTGATGGTGGGCAGGGCAGCCTTGATACGGGTGGTGTCGCCAACGACGCCATCCTTGATAGGCACGTTGAAGTCAACGCGGACGAGAACGCGCTTGCCGTCGACATCGATGTCGCGGACGGTCTTCTTGGTAAAGGCCATGTTTGCTTCTACCTTTCGTACGTGTCTGCCTCCCATTACGGCAGACGATTTCCTATAAAAAGGGCGCGACCCTAGGGTGTAAGCCCTATAAGGCCGCGCCCTTCTTTAGACGCTCAACGAGCTATTCGCTAAAAGCTAAATTAAGCAACGAACTTCTCGAAGTACTTGATGGTGCGGACCATCTGAGAAGTGTAGGAGTTCTCGTTGTCGTACCAAGAGGTGACCTGAACGAGGGTCTGGCCGTTGCCGAGGTCAGAGCACATGGTCTGAGTGGCGTCGAAGATGGAGCCGTGGGTCTCACCGATGATGTCGGTGGAGACGATGTCGTCCTCGTTGTAACCGAAGGTCTCGGAGATGGTGGCAGCGTAGGCCTTCATAGCGGCGTTGACCTCGTCGACGGTAACCTTCTTGTCAACGACAGCGTAGAGGTTGGTGATGGAGCCGGTCGGCGTCGGGACGCGCTGGGCAGCACCGATGAGCTTACCGTTGAGCTCGGGGAGAACCAGGCCGATAGCCTTGGCAGCACCGGTGGTGTTGGGGACGATGTTGACGGCGCAGGCGCGGCTACGACGCTTGTTGCCCTTGCGCTGCGGGCCGTCGAGCGGCATCTGGTCGCCGGTCCAGGCGTGAATGGTGGTCATGATGCCGGACACGATGGGAGCGAAGTCGTTCAGACCCTTGGCCATCGGAGCGAGGCAGTTGGTGGTGCAGGAAGCAGCGGAGATGATGTTGTCCTCAGCGGTCAGCGTCTCATGGTTGACGTTGTACACGATGGTGGGCAGATCGCTGCCGGCCGGAGCGGAGATGACGACCTTCTTGGCGCCAGCGTTGATGTGAGCCTGAGCCTTAGCCTTGCTGGTGTAGAAGCCGGTGCACTCGAGAACGACGTCGACGTCGAGGTCGCCCCAAGGCAGGTTGTTGGCGTCGGCCTCCTTGTAGATCTTGATCTCCTTGCCGTCAACGGTGATGGAATCCTCGCCAGCAACGACCTCGTGATCGCGAGCGTAGTTGCCCTGCGTGGAGTCGTACTTCAGCAGGTAAGCGAGCATATCGGGAGAGGTGAGGTCGTTGATAGCGACGATCTCGGAGCCCTCATGACCGAACATCTGACGGAAAGCCAGACGACCGATGCGACCGAAGCCGTTAATAGCAACCTTTACTGCCATTGTGTCTCCTTTCGTAAGGCCCCCGCGAGCTACAGCGCCCGCCGTTGAGGCCCACAAACTAACCACTCGCCTAATATACCTTTTTTTTGACTTGAATTTCACGAGAATGCTCGAAATTGAAAATCAAATTTACGTTAAAACGTTTTAAAGAGTAAAACAGCAGTTCAATCCCTATATAAGCAGTTTCGCTCAACTACCTGTTTGCTTCAATGAGCTTTTCAAGCCTCAAAACTCGATGGTAGAGGGCCGACTTCGACAAGGGAGGGTCAGCCATCTCCCCCAGATCGCGCAGCGACAGATCGGGATAGCGCTCGCGCAGGTCGCAAAAGACCGCCAAGGCGTCCGGAAGCGTGTCGCGCAAACCCCGCTGTTCGAGCTCATCGATCAACGCAAGCTGATGCTGGGCGGCACCCGCGCTTCTGGTCTGATTGGCCAGTTCGGCATTCACGCGACGGTTTACGTCGTTCTTAACCAATTTGACCGCGCGCGCTTCCTCGATCTCGGCAACGCTGCGCTTGGCGCCGACCAGCTTTAGGAGCTGCTCGATCTCCTCGGCGCTCTTAATGTAGACAGCAAAGGATCCGCGCCGCGCGTTAACGCGCGCATGGACCCCAATCTGCTCCAATAGATCGCAAAGTCCCCGGGCATACTGCTCGCCCTGCACCGCGATCTCCAGATGAAAGTCGCCGCGGGGATCGGCCACGAAACCGCCGGCGATGAGCGCGCCGCGGATGTAGGCAAGCCTGCAGCAGGGACGGGCAACGATATGCCGGGGAACACCGGCGACGAGCCCTCCCCTGCGGTCGAGGATGCCCAGCAGCACCAGAGCCTTGTCCAGGTCGGGTTGATCGGGCAGGGTAATGAGATAGTTACGAACCTTATGCAAGACCGATTTACGAACGGTAAATTCCGTTTTGAGCTTAAGGATGCGATGCGTCAGTGTGATCATCGTGCGCGCGACGGCACCCGTCTCGGTCGCGACCGTCAAACGATACCGCCCGGAGCCGGCCAGCGAAAGTGTACCGCTCACACGCGTCAGGGCGGCAAGCGTCGACAAATCGCAGTATTCACATTCGGGTTCGCAGCGCGCGAGCTCGTCACGCACCTCGGCGGTAAACGACATGCAGGCCTATGCTTTCGTGTTGGCGCGCGACAGGTCGCGATGAGAAATGCTCACGTGATACTGGGCGCCTTCCAAATAACGTGCCGTAGCCTCGGCGATGGCAACGCTGCGGTGTTGACCGCCCGTGCAACCGATGGCAATAGAAAGCTGTGGCTTGCCCTCCGCGATATAGCCGGGCATGACCGTATCGAGCAGCTGCGTCCAGGCCTTCCAGAACTCCTGGGTCTTGGGATGGTCCAGAACAAAGTCAGAGACTTTCTTATCGAGACCGGTCATGGTGCGCATCTCGGGATCGTAGAACGGATTGGGCAGGAAGCGAACGTCGATCATAATGTCCGCCTCGACGGGCATACCGTGCTTAAAGCCAAACGAGAACACGTGAACGTCCATGAGCTGCTGGTCGGACAACTCGGAGAACGCCATGCGCAATTTGTTGCGCAGAGCAGAGGTGCGCAGGCGGCTCGTGTCGATGATCATATCGGCTCGATCGCGCACACCCTGCAGCTGCAGGCGCTCGCGCTGAATCGCATCGGCCGTGGTCTCCCCCGGCTTGGCAATGGGATGGCGGCGGCGGTTTTCGCTATAACGACGGATCAGCACCTCGTCTGAGGCCTCGAGAAACACAATGTCACAGCTCATCTCGCGCTCCTCGAGTGCGGCAACGGCATCGAGCAGCTCATCGAACAAGCCCTGGCTGCGCAGGTCGCAGGTGACGGCAAGATGCCTGCCCACGCCCGTATTGATGCCAACGAGTTCGGCAAGCTGGGAGATCAGACGCGGAGGCAAGTTGTCGATGCAAA
This sequence comes from uncultured Collinsella sp., assembly GCA_937930475.1. Taxonomy (GTDB): domain Bacteria; phylum Actinomycetota; class Coriobacteriia; order Coriobacteriales; family Coriobacteriaceae; genus Collinsella. The sequence continues at coordinate 11,675 of CALGKS010000013.1, forward strand.
AGTAGCCCATGTCCTCGAACACATGCATAGCTTGCGTGCGGCCCGATCCGGACATTCCGGTGATGATGACGATATCGGGGATGCGCTCCGAGCGCTCCGCCGCATCCATGGCATCTCCCTTTTGCATGTGCTGCCTCCTAAAAACAAGCGCGGGACCCAGCAACCCGGATCCCGCGCGGTCAATTGCCTTTAATGAGTATACCGCCCTGAGCGGATACGAGGTCCGTCTTACGCCTCAAGCGCGGCTTTGAACCAACTCGTAATACTCGTGGGGTGCGTGATGGCGGTGCCGACGACAACGGCCCAGGCGCCCGCATCAATCGCGGCGCGGGCCTCCTCGGGCGTGTGCACGCGGCCCTCGCAGATGATGGGAAGGCCGGGGAATTCCTCGGTCGCCTGACGCAGGAGCGGCAGATCGGGGCCATCGGCCATGGTGCAGTCGATAGCGGCGACACCGTGAGAAAGCGTGGTGGATACCAGGTCGAAGCCCATATCGACCGCACGGCGAATGTCCTCGATGGTGGCACAGTCGGCCATCAGGAGCACACCCTCCTCGTGCAGCGGGCGGAAGGTGTCCTCGACGGTCTTGCCATCGGGACGTGGGCGATCAGTGGCATCAATTGCCACGATGTCGGCACCGGCGGCAACGCAGGCGCGAGCATGACGCAGCGTCGGCGTGATGTAGACGCCCTCGTGCCCATCCTTCCACAAGCCAATGACGGGGACCTCGCAGCGGCCCTTAATGGCGGCGATGTCGGCAAGACCCTGGCAGCGAATAGCGGCGGCGCCGCCAAGCTCGCAGGCGCGAGACATCTGAGCCATGGTCTCGGGCGTACGAAGCGGCTCGCCCATATAGGCCTGAACGCTCACGACGAGCTTGCCCTTTAGGGACTGGATCAAAGGATCAACGGTCATGTTCGACTCAACCTTTCTCAAAACAGCCTTCTGAGACACCGCACCTTGACGTTCAAACCGTCGCTCGCGTACCGAAGTACGCTTCGCTCCTCTTTCACGTCAATCTGCGGCACCTCAGAAGGCGCACTTGGTAGTTATGTTTACTTCAACGATGCAAGAAGGTGTTCGGCGGCACCGATGAGCGGAGCATCGCCCTCCAGAGAGCCAATCAGGATCGGCGTGTCCTGAAGCGGATCGAGCGCCTGGCTGGCATAGCCCTCGTGCACCGAATCCTTCCACGTCTGTGAACGCCAATCGGGACCTTGGTGAATCACGCCGCCCGAAAGCACGATGACCTCAGGGTCCAGGATGTTAGCGAGCGAGCCCAAGCTGGCACCCAGCGCAAAGCCGGCGTCATGGATGACCTCGGTCGCCTTTGCGTCGCCAGCACGGCACAGGTCGTTCACGTCGCGACCGACCGAAGGACGGCTGGGGTCGACGCGACCGAAGCGCTCGTCGTACATACGGCCAATCGAGGTGCCCGAGGCTACCGACTCAAGATGGCCAGAACGACCACAGGCGCAGGGAATGCCGGCGGCAGCCGAACACTCGATGTGGCCCATATGGCCGGCAGCACCATGGAAGCCCTGCATCACGCGGCCGTTCTCGACATATGCGCCGCCGATGCCCGTACCGATGCCAAGGCACAAGACGGAGAACTTGCCCTTACCGACGCCCCAGTGGGCCTCGCCCAGAGCATGAGCCTGCACGTCTCCCACCACGGCAACGGGAAGACCAAGGTCCTCGCGCAGGCGCGGCCCCAACTGAACGCCGGACCAGCCGGGCATGATCTCGTTGGCATACGCGATGGCGCCCGTCTTGGGATCGACGACGCCTGCGGCACCGATACCGACACCGAGGACCTCGACATCGGGATTCGCCTCAAGAGCGGCCTTGATGGACGCCTCGATACGCTGGAAGACAGCCTCGCCGCCCTCCTGGGCCTCGGTAGGAACCTCGGCCTCAAATACGGGATGGGGCACGCTGCCGTCAGCCGGATACTCCATAATGGCAGTCGCAATCTTGGTGCCGCCGATATCGACGGAGCAAACGTACTTGTTCTCCATGTCGCTCTCCTTAGGAGATAAAAACAACTACAGGAAATGCGCCGTCAGACTAGCCGCCACAGCGCGGTAAAGGTTTTCCAGGTGCCTGAGGTTGGGGTGAAAGTGGTCGGGCGTTGACCTAATGGGTCACGCCCGACCACTTGAGCCCCAAGATCGGGTGCCTGGGGAAGCTTTACAGGAGACCGTTGTCCTGGAGGACCTTCTTAATCGCCTCGACGTTCTCGCCGGTCATGGCCTTCACCGGGCGCGGCATGGTCGGGCTGTCGAAGATGCCCATGAGGTTCATAGCGGTCTTGAAGGCGCCGACGCCACCGGCATAGCCCTGGACGCCCGAGGTGACATCCCAGATGTGGGAGATCTCGTTGAGGCGATCCTGCTCGGCCTTGACGGTAGCCCAGTCGCCGGCCTGAGCGGCCTTCCACTGACGCACGTAGCCCTCGGGCTCAACGTTAGCGAGACCCGGGACGGAACCGTCGGCGCCACCGAGGTAGGCGCCGTCGACAACAACCTCGTGACCGGTGAGGATGCTCATCGGGTGGCCGTTCTTCTCGTTCTCCTGAACGAGGTAGCGGAACGAGATGTCATCGCCCGAGGAATCCTTGACGCCGGCCAGGACGCCCTCGGCGCCGAGCTTGGCAAGGAGCTTCCAGGGGAGCTTGGTGTGGACGCACACGGGGATGTCGTAGGCGAAGATGGGCAGGTCGAGTTCCTCGTGCAGGATGCGGAAGTGCTCCTCGACCTCGGTCATGCCCTGCAGGGCATAGAACGGGCAGGTGGCGACAAGCGCGTCGGCACCCAGCTCCTGAGCGACCTTGCCGTGCTCGATCATGCGCTCGGTCTCGGTGTCGATGATGCCGACCAGGACGGGCACGCGGTGATCGACGATGCGCACGGCCTCGGCGATGATCTGACGACGACGCTCGTCGGTGGAGAAGACGACCTCGCCCGAGGAGCCCAGGAAGAACAGGCCATCGACGCCGGCATCGATCATGCGGTTGATGCTGCGCTCAAAGGAGGCAACATCGAGCTGGTGGTCTTCGGTATCGGGAACAACGACGGGAGGGATAACGCCGGTGAATTTCTGAGTTGCCACAAGAATCTCCTTAGTTGTCTGGCGGGCAGCCCTATGCCGCCCACTCTTGTTGGCAGTGTCCAGGCCGTCTAGGCCAAAGAACACGGGTAGAACGTTTGGTTAAAGAAGTCGACGACTTCGTTTTCGAACGCATTGATGCGCTCGTGAGCGTATTTGGCATAGATGATATGCCTCCGGTCACACTCAAAACCGTTGAATACGGCAAACTGACCCTTGGGGTCGCTCACGGTATCCATGAGCGAAGTGCCCATGAGCACCGAGCCGCGCACACGAGACGACAGCACCTCGAGGCCACCGGGAACTGGATTGGCAACCGCCGTGCAGGCAAGGCCCTGCTCGTCCAGAGCAGAAACCGCCAGCGCGACTCCACCGCCTAGACCCTCGCCCCATGCAAAAATGCGGTCGGGGTCCACGCCATCAAGATTGCGCGCGACCTTCGCCAACGCGCAGCCCCAACGGACGCGCTCGACAAAAGCAGGCGAGGTAATCCCCTGCTGCAGGTCGTCCGCACCAGCAACATCATCATCCAGCGCGAGGACGGCATACCCCATGGCGGCAAATCTCGTCATGTGATGCCAACCGCGCACAGGCCGATCGATGTCGTGGAACATCAGGCACAGTGGCACGCGCTCAGATACTCGGGCACGACCAACAGGCTCAATCAAACGAGCGTGGACCGCATCGTCACCGAGTTCAAAGGAAACCTCCGAGTAACGGGCGCAGGGGTTAACAAAGTCAATCGCTGTAATGGCCAGGCCTTGAATCTCAAGATTCGAAGCGCATGTCTCTAAATCAGAAACATCTGCTTGGACATCACCGTGCCAGTCCCGATATTCTGCGAGCCTTGACGAAACCGTTCCAGGAATTCCCACGAGCCCGGGGACTATCAGCTCGTCAACATTGCTCTCGCACTTAGACATGAGCCTCCCCTCCCTCACAGAAAAACGGAATGATCAGATCATCAAAGTCCTGAATCTCCTCGTGACCAAAGCCCTCAAAGAACTCGTGGCGCTTCTCGCAGGACAGGTTGTTGTACACCGCAAACTGCGTTGCCGGCGGACAGACGATATCGGCTGTGCCCGTACCAAACAGCACGGGGCATTTGACCATGGGGGCAAAGTTCTTGGAATCGAAGTACGCCAGTTTGGCATAGGCTTCGTCAATACGAGTCGAGTCCTCGTCAAACCAGCGCGACCAATAGCGCAGACCCTCGTAGGCGATATCGTCGGCATCCAGATCCCAAACCAGGCGGAAGTCCGATAAGAAGGGATAGAGGATGGCCGCGCGGTCAACCAAATCGCTATTGAGTGCGCAGGTCGCAATACCCAAACCGCCGCCCTGCGATGCGCCGTTCACGTACACGCGGGTAAGATCGATGCCCTCGAGCTCGCGAACGATACGGCACAGAATGCGGATATCCTGGTGCAAGCGGACATAGTAGAGGTTGGCCGGGTCGCCGTCGATACCGGCGACGATATGGCCCGCGACCGTCGTGCCCTCAAATCCACCAATGTCCTCGGAGGGGCCTCCTTGGCCAGGACAATCGAGAGCAATGAGCGCCATGCCCATGCCCGCAAGCGACGCCTGCTCAAACCAGCTGCGGCTCGCACCCGGATATCCATGGAACTGAAGCACCAGCGGCACGGGCTCCTCCGAGACCGGCTTGAGGTACTTGGCATGCAGGCGTGCACCACACATGCCGGTATACCAGAGGTCGAAAAACTGACAGGTCGCGGAATCCGCAACCGAAGCCGCCTCAATCGCGTAGTCGAGCTCGACGGCGTCGGCCTCGGCCATGCGGTCCTTCCAAAAGAGATCGAAATCCGATGGACGGGGCATAGCGCCTCGATATTCACCAAATTGCTGTTGTAGCTCCTGAGCACTTGGCATGGCTCGTGAACCCAGCCTTTCGAAATCGCAACGGAGGTGCGCCCGGCAAGGGAACCGGGCGCACGGGAGGGAAAGCGAGGCTACTCGCCGAGCTTGGGATGCAGCAGCGACGGCGCAGCGCCGAGCAGCATCTTGGTGTAGGGGTCCTGAGGGTGCTGGAAGACCTGCTTGGCCTCGCCATGCTCGACGATCTTGCCGCCATTCATGACGATGATGTCGTCAGAGATATAGCGGACCGTCTGGATGTCATGGCTGATGAACACCATGGCCAGGCCGAGTTCCTTCTTAAGGTCGGTCAGCAGGTTCAGGATCTGCGCGCGGACCGAAACGTCCAGAGCCGAGGTGGGCTCGTCGGCGATGATAGCGTCGGGGTTCAGCGACAGGGCACGGGCGATTGCGACGCGCTGACGCTGGCCGCCGGAAAGCTGGCCGGGAAGCACCTCAGCGGCGGAGCTGGGAAGGCCGGTGAGCTCCAAGAGCTCCTTAACGCGCTTCTCCTGCTCGGCCTCGGTACCCAAGTTGTGGACGCGCATGGGGTCGAGCAGCTGCTCGCGAACGACCATGCGAGGGTTGAGCGCCGTGGCCGGGTTCTGGAACACGACCGAGATGACGCGACCCATGTGGCGACGGTCCTCGGCGGTACGCTTGGTAACGTCCTTGCCCTTAAAGTAGACCTTGCCGCTCGTGGGGGCCTGCAGGCCGCACATGACGTTGGCGGTGGTGGACTTACCGCAACCGGACTCGCCGACGATGCCGATCGTCTGACCGGGCATGAGCTTAATCGTTACACCCTGGACGGCGTGAACCAGGTTGGGGTGCAGAATCGAGCCGGTACGGGTCCTAAAGGTGACGTGGACGTCATCAAGGAAGATGATCGGCTCGACGCCGTTGACTGCGGTCTCGCTCATCTACATCACCTCCGCGTGAGGGGTCAAACCATTTGCCTTGAGCACCTCGTCGGGGAGCTCGGAATAGAAGTGCTCGGTGCCGGGCACGCGCTTGAAGACCGGACGGGTGTCCAGGCCAATACGCGGATGGCTCGAGCGGGGCGCGAAGCGATCGCCCTTGGGGAAATCGCGCGGGCTCGGAACGGCGCCGGGCACCTGATGCAGGCGGCCCGAACCGCTCTCGATGGACAGAACGGAACCCAGAAGACCGCGGGTGTACTCGTGAATCGGGTTGGTGAGCAGCTCCTTGGTGGGCGCCTGCTCGATGACCTGACCGGCATACATAACCGTGATGTTATGGGCGACCTCGGCGACCAGCGCCAGGTCATGCGAGACGAAGATCATGGCAAAGCCGAGCTTGGCCTGAAGGTCGTTGAGCAGCTTGATGACCTGCTTCTGGACGGTAACGTCCAGAGCGGTCGTGGGCTCGTCGCAGATGACCAGCTTGGGGTCGCGGGTAAGGGCCATAGCAATCAGAACACGCTGACGCTGGCCACCGGAAAGCTCATGCGGGTAGCTCTCGAGCGTACGCTTGGGGTCGAGGCCCACGAGCTCCAGGAGTTCCTCGGCGCTGCGGGTGCCGCCGCGCTTGGTGAGCTGCTTCATCTGGGCAGAGATGAGCATGGAGGGGTTGAGCGAGGACAGGGCGTCCTGATAGACCATAGCGATATCGGTACCGCGCAGGCCGAACCACTCCTTCTTGCTCATCTTGAGCAGGTCGCGGCCCTCCCAGAGGACCTCGCCGGAAAGGTGCTCGTCATCGTCGGTCAGGCCCATGATGGCCAGCGTGGTGATGGACTTACCGCAACCGGACTCGCCCACCAGGCCCATGGTCTGACCAGGACGGACTTCAAAGTTGACATGGTCGACGACGTTGATATCGCCGTGGTGCTCAAACTGAATGCAGAAGTCACGGACCGAGAGAATCGGTTCGACAGACTCGTCAGGCACATGGCGATCGTCACGCTTGAGCTCGACATCGCGCAGGGCGCCAAGGCGAGCGGAGAGGGACTGGGCCTGCTCCTTGTAGGCGCGAACGGGGTCGGAGACCAGCAGGTCGGCCTCGCGACGCTTGGAGGAGTCGGTCGGATCCAGGGCGGCGGAGGGAGCAGCGGCCATGGCGTCGGTAATGCCCTCGGACAGGATGTTGAGTGCCAGGCAGGTGATCATGATGGCCAGGCCCGGGAACAGTGCCTGCCACCAACGGCCGGCGAGCACGCCGCCGCGGGCGTCGGCGAGGATGTTGCCCCAGGTAGCGGTGGGCTCCTGGATACCAGCGCCGATGAAGGTCAGCGAGGCCTCGAAGATGATGGCGTCGGCGACCAGGGTAACGGTGAAGACCATGATCGGGGCGATGCAGTTACGCAGAACATGCTTGATCAAAATCCACGGAGCCTTGGCGCCGGAAACGATGACCGCGCGGACATAGTCCTCTCCGTACTCGGACACGATGTTGGCGCGCACGATACGGGCAATCTGCGGAGTGTACATAAAGCCGATGGCGAAGATGATCGACGGCACGGAGTTGCCCAGGATGGAGACGAAGACGGCCGCGAGGGCGATGCCCGGGATAGACATGATGATGTCCAGGATACGCATGATCGTCTCGGAAACGGCCTTGCGCGAAACCGCCGCAAGGGCGCCCACGACCGAGCCGCAGACCAGAGCCATGGCAGTGGCGCCAAAGCCGATAATCAGCGAGTAACGACCACCGTAGAGCATGCGCGACAGAATGTCGCGACCCTTATCGTCGGTACCGAAGATAAATCCGTTGCCGGGAGCCTGGCGAGCCGTAAAGATCTCGACCGGGCTATAGGGGGCAAGAAGGGGCGCCAGAATCGCAGTCAGGGCGACCAGCACCAACACGACGGCGGCAATCTTAGAAGACAGCGTCATCTTCTTCCAGCCACCGAGCTTGAGCCCCTTGGAGGCAGCCTTCTCGAGCTGCTCGGTTTGCTTCTCTCGAATCTTTACCATAATCTACACCGTCCTGATGCGCGGGTTGATGAGCAGGTAGAGCATGTCAACCACGATGTTGATGATGATGAAGGCAAGAGCAACGACGATGACGACGCCCTGAACCAGGTTCGCCTCGTTGCCCTGAACGCCCTGCAGGATCGCGGTGCCCATGCCGGGGAGGTTGAAGATAACCTCGATGACGACGGCGCCGCCCATGAGGTAACCGATCTTAAGACCGAGGGTGGTGACCGGGGTGATCAGCGCATTGCGAAGAACGTTGATGCCGACGACGACCTTCTCGGGAACGCCGGCGCCGCGAGCCATACGGACATAGTCCTTGTCGAGCTCCTCGACCATGGCCGTACGCACGATACGAGTCATCTGACCCGTCAGCGGGAAGGCAAGAGCAATGGCGGGCATGATCATACGTCCCAGATAGCCAGCCGGGTTGGTGGTGAAGTGAGGCAGAGCACCGGACGCCGGAAGCACCTTAAGGTAGGAAGAGAACAGCAGAATCAACAGAACGGCAAGCCAGAACGACGGGGTTGCCAAGCCGGCGATGGAGAAGACGCGGATCACTTGGTCCGGCCATTTATCGCGATACAGTGCCGCGATGACGCCGAGTAAAAACGAAACGACCGCGCCGATGGCAAGACCGATGAAGGTCAGCTGCATCGTGACGGGCAGGGCAGTGGAGATGCGCTTGGCAACGGAGTTGCGAGCAGCACCATAGGTGCCCATGTCGCCATGGATCAGATCGCCCATGTAGCGCACGTAGCGCACGGGCCAGGGGTCGTCCAGACCATACTTCTCATGGTACTCGGCAACCGCCTCGGGCGAGGCACCGTCACCCAACGCCGTATAGGCGGGGTCGGTCTTGGAGAACGACATAAGGAAGAACACCAGGACGGTGACGCCCAATGCCATGATCGGCAGCGCCACGAGACGCCTTCCAATCAAACGTAGCAAGTTGTTCACGTTCTCTCCCCTTTCTTTTGTCGGTAGGACCAACTGGTATATGAGTACGGATACTCATTACAAGACCCGAGCGACATCGTTGCCGCCCGGGTCTTTGTTTCAACTATGAGGATACGGTCCCAACGACCGACATCCTGCATACAGACTCAAGCGAGCCTTACGCCTTGACGGTCGCGACGCCCCTGAAGGACATGCTCGTCGTGCCGATGCCCTTGAAGCCATCGAGGGCCTCGCCGTTGGGCGCAGTGGACGGATCGTCCCAGGAAGCGGAGACGGTCTTGACGTGGACAACGGGGTACAGAACAGCGTTGTCGGCGATGATGTCGAAGCACTCGTTCCACTTCTTCTGCTGCTCGTCGCCCTCGGCGGCAAGAGCCTCGTCCATGAGACCGTGGAGCTTCGCCCACTCAGCGGAATCCTTCCACGGGCAACGGGTCTGCATCCAGACGTTGTCGCCATACCACCAGTTGAGCAGCAGGTCGGGGTCGGCGCCGAAGCAGGACGGATCGCCAGGAGCGAGAAGGATATCGTAAGCCTCGCCGCCGTCGATGGCAGCGTAGGTGGCCGGCGAGGTATCGGTCTGGATGGTCACATCGAAGCCGAGGGCGTCGAGGTCGTTCTTGACCTGAGCGGCCATGCCCTTGATCTGCTCGTTGTCGGTGGTGCGCAGGGTGATGGCGCCCGGGGTGATGCCAGACTCTTCGATGAGCTTCTTGGCCTTCTTGGCGTCAGTCTTGTACACCGTGGAAGCCTCATGATAGTTGGTGAAGCTCTTGGGCAGGTAGCAGCTGGCAGCGGTGGCAAGGCCGGCGAAGGTGTTGGTGATCATCTTCTCGGTGTCGAGCGCGTACATGACGGCCTGACGGACCTTGACGTTGTTCCAAGGCTCCTTGGCGACGTTGAACATGATGAAGCGGGTGCCGAAACCCTGAACGTTATCGATCTTGCAGCCAGCGCTCTCGAGCTGGTCGACGGCGTCAGCGGTGACGAGCTCCATAACGAGCGTGGAGCCCTCCTGCTGAGCGGTAACGCGAGCGGTGGGGTCGGTCAGGATGCTGTACTGGATCTTCTTATCCTCGGCAGCATACTCACCGTTGTACTCGGGGTTGGGAACCAGGGTGATCTCGGTATCAGAGATAGAGTCGTACATCCAGGGGCCGGAACCGATCGGCTGCTTGGCGCGATCCTCCTCGGCCTGGGTGGCCGGGGTAACACGGATGATGGCCAGACGATCCTTGAGCAAGGAGAAGTTGGGGACCTTGGTCTTGACCGTTACAGTGCTGGCGTCCTTGGCCTCGATGGACTCGAAGGGCTGGAAGAACGGAGCGTAGGTAGCAGAAGCGGCGCAAGCGGTGTAGGAAGCGACGACGTCGTCAGCAGTGACCTCGGTGCCATCGGAGAACTTTGCGCCCTTGCGGATGGTGACCTCGAAGGTAGTGTCGTCCACGGACTTGGGATCGTCGGTGGCGAGCTCGTTGAAGGTGCTGTAGTCGTGGTAATCGATGCCGTAGAGGCCCTCGATGACGTGCCAGTTAGCACCCAGACCCACAGCGGAGCCGGTGCTGGCGGGGTCGAAGCTGGACGGAGCGTAAGCGGAACCAGCGGTGATCACGCCGCCGCCACGGTTGGCGGAATCGGTGGAACCGGAAGCGGAACCCTCGTCGCTAGAGCTGCCACCGCAGCCGGTGAGACCAAGCCCTGCGACAGCAGCGACGCTGCCGGTGAGGCCGAGGAACGAACGCCTGGACATACCCTTGTTGATGATGGCCATGTCTTCTCCTATCAATAGAGAATCTTACCCGGGGACACCTAGACTTGCCCCCGCGCAACTTGCGGACGATATATACCTTACCTACCGACGAACCCAACTGAGGTGCCGCGCTCGGTGACCGATACATACATACGCTTGAACGGTATTTACTACCGTTCACCGAATTCATTGACAAATGATTCGGCAGACAGTATGTATCGACGAGGTGAGATATCAGTCTTCGTCAACCCGCAGGATAGCAGTGTTGTTCACCATGGCTAGTCAAACGTTTTAGCGTTAATAAAACCCGAAATCGGCGGGTAATCACCGCGAAACAAATGATTGAAAATTGACCAATCATGTATATCAGTTGTTTAGAGACGTGCTTAGCTTTCGGAACGGTTGGCCGACACCTCGGCGCGCTCGGCGTTCCATGCGACAAGCGCCTCGTGGACCGCTTTGGCGACATCAGCCGGAACGCCTCGGACTTCTGCAATCTCTTGCTCGCTCGCCGCGCGCAAACGCTTCATCGAGCCAAAATGGCGCATAATGGCACGTTTTCTGGTGGGCCCCACGCCCGGAACGTCGTCAAGCACCGAAACCGTCATAGCCTTATCGCGCAACTCGCGGTGGAACGTAATCGCAAATCGGTGGGATTCATCGCGAACCTGCTTGATCAGATAAAGCGAAGCGGAGCCGGTCGGCAGCACGACGGGAGTCTCGTCCCACGGCACGAAAACCTCCTCATCGGCCTTTGCCAAGCCACAAACTGGTATATCGAGACCGAGTGCCTCGAGTTGCTTAATTGCAGCGGTCAATTGCGGCTTGCCGCCATCGACAACGAGCAAATCGGGGCGTGAGCCAAAGCGCTCGTCCGCCATGCGCTCGGGAGCATAGCGGCGCCCCAGGACCTCGGACATCGATACGAAGTCGTTCGCCTCGTCCAACTCGGCCTGAATTTTAAAGCGACGATACTGGCCCTTGTCGGCACGGCCGTTGGTAAATACCACCATCGAAGCGACGGTAAAGGTGCCGTGCAACGTCGAGATGTCGAAGCACTCGATGCGCAACGGCGGCGCAGGCAGCGCCAGCGCACTTTCGAGCTCCAGGAGCGCCTGATTGGTGCGATCGTCAGCATACCCCGTGCGCATCATGTAGCGCATGAGGGCATGGCGAGCATTTTTGGAAGCCATATCGAGCAGGCGGTGCTTTTCGCCGCGCTGCGGCCTATGGAGATGGCAAGAGCGTTCGCGCTTGCCCGCAAGCCACTCCCCCAACGCTTCGGCATCCTCAAGCTCGACAGAGAGATTGATCTCGGCTGGAATATCAGCCGTCTCGTCGTAATAGCGCTTAAGAAAGCCCGATTGAAGCTCTTCCTCGTCGACATCCAGGCCTTTATCGAGGATGAACTCACAAGTTCGAACCGTTCGGCCCTCGCGAACGACAAAGACACAGGCGGCAGAGATAGTCTCTTCGCGATAGAAGCCGATGACGTCGATATCGACGCTTGATGGAAAAACGACCTGTTGGCGATCGTCCAAGCCCCTAATGACTTCCAGACGACGCTTGACGCGCGCCGCACGCTCAAAATCGAGCGTCTCGGCTGCCTCCGTCATCTCGGACGTAAGCTCGTCGACGACATCCTTGCGATGGCCCGACAAGAAACGTTCGACACGCTTGACGTTCTTGGCATAGTCGGCAGGGGAAATTGCGCCGACACATGCGCCCGGCCCGCGCCCGACATGGTAGTCAAAGCAGGGACGCCCGTTTTGCGCGCAAATCATATTGACGATGTCTTCTTCGCCCTTATGAGATTCGACGATGCGGCGGCAGCGGCGCCATTCCGCACAGGATGCCGAGCAAATAGGAATAACCTTGCGTAGCGTATCGATGGTCTCACGCGCCGCACGACTATCGGTATAGGGGCCAAAATAGCGCGTTCCCGGTTTATGACGCTCTCGCGTGTATTTAATAGCCGGAAACAAGTCGCTCTTGGTAATGGCGATAAAGGGATAGCTTTTATCGTCTTTGAGATCGACGTTAAAGTACGGATGGTACTGGCCAATCAGATTGCGCTCGAGCACCAATGCCTCGTGCTCGGTCTCCACCACGATATAGTCGAAGCTCGCCACCAGCTGCATCATGAGCGGGATCTTTTGACGCTCGTCCTGCAGCGTCACGTATTGACGCATACGGGCACGCAAGTTTTTTGCCTTGCCCACATAGATGACATCGCCCTTGGCATCTTTCCAAAGGTAGCAGCCGGGTTGCGTGGGAACGCGCGAAACCTGTTCGGCAAGTGTTGGAATGTTATCGTGACCTGCCACACGCACCTACTTGCGACGAAGCAGCGCCGAGACCTCGGGCATCTTAAAGACGAAGGCAAGGCCAAAAGTCACGCCGAGCGAGACGACGCCTGCAACACAAACGTAGCCCAGGGTAATGAGGATCGAGCTGCCAAGCATTCCGACAAAGTGCTCAAGTGCCCACATGACGCCGGCGCCCGCGGCAGCGCCCAAGCCACCGAACAACAGGCCGAAGAAACCGCCGTGCAGGATAGACTTGACCTGAAGGCCATGTAGACGACGGCGCAGCCACCACAGCGAGCATCCGACCAAGACCACGTAGTCAACGACGTACGAAAGCGCAATTGCCGGCATACCGTAGCCCAGTACCACGCCAAACAGCAGCACCGAACCGGCCTGACCGATAGCGGAGTACAGGCAATAGCGGCTATAAGGTTTCATATCGAGCAGGGCCGAGAAGCTCTTCTGCATCAGCACGACCACGCCGTAGAGCGGCAGGGAAAGTGCCAGATAGATAAGGAACTCCGACACCAGCGCCACACCGGATTCATTGAACTTGCCGGCGCAGTAGATCATGTTGAGCGGACGGGCGAAGACGATCAGGTACATCGCAAACGGAATCAGGAAGAAGAGCATCTGGGCGACACCGCGCGAAATGCCCGTGCGGACGCTGTCGTAATCCTTCTCCTGCGCATCGTGAGAGAGTTCGGTATAGAGTGCCGTCGAAAGCGAGGCGGCGATCAGCGCATAGGGCAGCGTGTACCACAGGCGCGCATACGCGATGACGGAAGGGCCGGTCTCGGGCTGCACCACCAGCGCGGCGGCATTGGTAATGGAGGTCGAGACAAACATGCACACCGTGGCGAGCAGCGTCGGGATACCAAGCGCAATCGTCTGTCGCAGCGCGGGGTCCTTAAAGTCGATATGGATATGAGGATGCACGCCATGCTTGCCGAGCGCGGGAATCTGGCAGGCCATCTGGACAAAGACGCCGAGGGTCGTACCGGCTGCGATCAAGATAATGCCGACCCGCTCGCCAAATTGTGCAGACACGGGAGCAAAGCCCATAAAGCTGGCGATGACGATGACATTGTTGAGAACCGGGGCAAACGTCGACCAGAAGTAGTCGCGGTGTGCGTTGAGAACACCCGAGAACACCGAGCCCAAGCCATAAAATAAAATTTGGATAGCAAAGAAGCGGAACATGAACGCAGCGGTATCCATGCTGTCGCCATTACCCGAAAGGAACGACTGCGTCCAAATAAAGCCGGGAGCAAACACGGTGCCCAGCAGCGAGATGCCGCCCAGCACCAGAAGCAGAATACCGAGCAGGTTGCCGACATACTCGTTCGATGCCTCGCGGCCCTGCTCGCGCCTCACGCCCATATACACCGGCAAAAACGCCGTAACGAGCATGCCGCCCATCACGAGCTCGTAGAGCATGTTGGGCAGGTTGTTGGCAACCTGATAGGAGGACGAGAGCAGCGACATGCCGATGGCGGCCGCCATGGCCCACGTGCGGATAAACCCGGTGACGCGCGACACGATGGTCAGCACGGTCATGAGGCCAGCAGAACGACCAACCGTGGAGTAGTCCGAAGAACCCATATCGTCTACGTCGTCCTGAGAGTCCTCATGAACCTCATCTTGTGGCGGCAAATCGTCCACGACGGCAAAGGAGCCGGTCATCGCAAAGGGATCGTCAACCAAAACGGCGTCATCAGCAGGTGCAGCGCCATCGCTGTTCGGCATGTTGTTACCGGATACGGCATCATCATCGAATATGGCATGGTCGCCAAACACCGTGTCAACTTCTTTGGCGGCGACGGTTCGGGCAGAAAACGACAGAGGGTCCCAGTCGTCATCACCGTCGATGGCCACGCCCTCGACGGGATCGGTCGAACCAAGCGGCGACCATTCGTCATCCGAAAGAAGCGGCTCGTCATCATCATGAACCGCGGGCTTGGCGGAACGAGCGACAGGAGCGCTCTGCGGCGTGCTCTTTCCCTGGGCTGCCATCAAAAACACCGCCGTCTCATCGGGACGCGGCACACGAGGAGCCTCGGAGGCGACCGGCGTCACGTTGGCGCTCGATTGAGCGGCGGCCAGAAAGACGGCTGTCTCATCGGGACGAGCCGAAGAAAGAACCGTACGGGGAAGCGCCGTGCCGGCACCGGCGGCACGCAAGTACACGGCCGTCTCGCCCGGGTCAGCGGCAGCGGACCAGGCGTTTCGAATCTCGTTATCGAACGAAGCAGCCTCGGGCGCGGGCGCCTGAGGAGCCGACCCTTTTGCAAAGTGAGCTCCGCGCTTTGATTCTTCCTGCGGCATCGCTCAGTCCTCTCTCGTGATCGGGGCAACCGTCGCCCCGCAAAATGCAACTAAGTCATCGGGAGCAAGCTCAAGCTGATAGCCGCGCTTGCCACCCGAGATAAAAATGGTATCCCAAAGGACGCATGTCTCATCGATCAGCGTCCGGAAGCGTTTTTTCATACCGACCGGGCTGCAACCGCCGCGGACATACCCCGTCGCGGCAAGCAAATCTTTGACATGCATCATGGTCAGCGACTTTTCGCCTGCGGCGCGCGCGGCGGCCTTGAGGTCGAGCTCGTCGGCAACGGAAATGCAGCACACGACATGGTCGTTGGACGGCGTCGTGCAGACCAGGGTCTTAAATCCCTGACCGGGCTCCTCGCCAAGCTGCTCGGAAATCGCGACGCCCAGACCTGACGATTCATCGCCATCGTCTTCGTACGTATGGAGAACATAGGAGATGCCGGCGCTTTCCAACTCGCGCATCGCATTGGTTTTTGGCGTCTTAACAGCCTTTGCCATGGCACATCCTTTCCCTCGCAGAGCGACGCAAGGATTAAGTATAGGGCCAATTCCGCCGCATATGCCATCTCGACACACAGAAGCGCCACCGAATCAGAAGGAATCGGTGGCGCTTCGGTACTACAACGTCTCTTTACTGTGCGTCGAGCTGCGCCTGACGCTCACGGTCACGCTTGAGCAGCGGCGCCAAGAACTTGCCCGTGTAGCTCTGCGAACATGCCGCGACTTGCTCCGGCGTGCCTGAGACCACGACGGTTCCGCCGCCATTGCCGCCTTCGGGGCCCATATCGATCAGGCGGTCAGCAACCTTGATGACATCAAGGTTGTGCTCGATCACCAGAACCGTGTTGCCCGCATCGACCAGGCGCTGCAAAACGTCGAGCAGCTGGCGAACATCCTCAAAATGAAGGCCGGTTGTAGGCTCGTCCAAAATGTAGAACGTCTTACCTGTCTGACGACGATGAAGCTCCTTGGCGAGCTTCACGCGCTGCGCCTCGCCGCCCGAAAGCGTCGTAGCGGGCTGGCCCAAGCTCACGTAGCCCAGACCCACGTCATATAGGGTCTGCAGTTTGCGCTTAATCTGCGGGATATTCCCAAAGAAAGCCAGTGCTTCGGTGACACTCATGTCGAGCACGTCCGAGATCGTCTTGCCGCGGTAGGTAACCTCGAGTGTCTCGCGGTTATAACGCTTGCCGCCGCATACCTCACAGGGGACATAGATATCGGGAAGGAAGTGCATCTCGATCTTGATCTGGCCATCGCCCTTGCACGCCTCGCAGCGACCGCCGCTTACGTTAAAGGAGAAACGTCCCGGCGAGTAGCCGCG
>CALGKS010000014.1 GCA_937930475.1 uncultured Collinsella sp.
GCACGAGCACGACGGCTTTGTTTCGCTTGACCTGGTGCGCCCCGACGGCTTTGACATATCCGACGAGGAGCTGCTGGAGCTCGTCACGCGCATCGTGCACGAGCGCCGGCCCGATGTCTCGTGCGTCGTCACATTTGACTCGGGCTTCAGCTCGCCCGACCGCCCGGCCGAGCAGCTGTAATCGACAGCAAAAACGGGACGCAGGACCGCCGACCAACGCGCCTACGCGCCCGGTCACGCAATCCTGCGCCCCGTTTTTGTTTGCACCGCTAAGGCTCTAGCCACTCGACCGTTAGTTCCCCTGCGCGCCCGAAATGCCGTTTTGCAGGGCATCCCAGGCGTTCGTTGCCATATCGCCCAGGTTCTGTGCGGTATCGCCGAGGTTCTGAGCCGTGTCGCCCAACTGCTGCGCCTTATCTCCCAGCTCCTGTGCCTTGTTGCTCAGGTCCTCCAGCGTGTTAGAGCTCGAGCTGTCCGTGGTGCCCTGGTCGCCGGACGTGTTGCCCGACGAGCCGTCCTTGCGCGTGAGCTGAATCTCGAGGTTACCGTTGTCGTTATAGTAGGCAGACGTCACGACCCAGTTGGCATCGACAACGGGCGTCGAGCCGTCGTCGGTCAGAATCACGGCATTCGAAAGATCGGCCCCGCGCGACTTGAGGAGCTTCTTGGCATTGGACCAGTACTGACCCGGGATATCGCTCAGGTCGACGGTGCCGGACTGGGTAGTCTCGGTCTGCTCTGCCGTGGTATCAGTCGCGGCACCCCGCTTGTTGAGCATGCCCGACACGATGGCAAACACAACCGACAGGGCAAAGAAGATCGCCAGCACGATCAGGATTTTCTTGATCACGCTCGACGAGCGCGAAGGCTTCTTCTCCTCGTCCTCGCCATACTGAGGGATGGACTTGGGATACTCACGATACGGCTCGCGCGTATATCGGTCGCGCGACTCGTAGCGCGGCTGTGCCGTGCGCGGCATATACGTCGTCTGCTGAGGTTGCGGAATGGGATTTTGCAGCAGGTCATCATAAGGGTCTGCCGCCGCGTTGCCGTAGGGGCTCTGCGACGAGGCGCCATACGGGTCCTGCGCTGCGTTTCCGTAATTCACAACGCGCGTGGGATCGGCCGACACCTGCGTCGCATCGGGGGCAGCGTAGCTGGGATTCGGCACGACGCGGGTCTCATCGGCGCCATTGCCCGTCCGCGGGGAGCCGTAGCCACCCATTACGGTCGTCTTATCCTGGTCCATGCAACGATTCCTTTCCGTCGCCCGTAAGCATCAAGTTATCCATGCATTCTACCCGCGCAAAAGCCTATGATGGGCAAAGGCCGTCGGTATCTACAAGACATGCGCGGCCGACGGTCACGAGCGAATCGAGGAACGTCATGGCAAAAAGCAAGCTCATCAAGGACACGACGCGTGCCGAGCGTGAGGAGATCATCAAGCTGGCACTCGCGGGCTGCGGCAACGGCAGCTGCGACAACTGCGGAAGCTGCAGCTTGGGAGCCGGCGATCCGTATGGCACCTACCAGCCCTACATTGACGGCGAGATGGAAATCGCCGACATCAATATGTTGGTCGCCGAGCGCAACGCCAAGCTCTTCGGCCTCCAGCGCGGCTAACGACCTCTTCTTGGGCTGTGCACCAAAAAATGCGCCCATCTACTACGTTTAACCCAAGGGTGCCAACCATAGGCATATTTGTGTTAACAAAACCGCAGGTAAACGTCTTGCCGCATTGTTAAAAAACGCTCCATGGTCGGTCCAACCCTGGTAAACGTAGTAGATGGGCGCTTTTCGTGGCGCGGCTGGCCCA
>CALGKS010000015.1 GCA_937930475.1 uncultured Collinsella sp.
TGAAAAGTCTATGGTTTGAAACGAACCATAGCTATGGTTTGAAACGAACCATAGGGCTATGGTTTGAAACGAACCATAGCTATGGTTTGAAACGAACCATAGCTATGGTTTGAAACGAACCATAGGAAACGGCATACGTATGGTTCGAATCGAACCACCTACGATTAGAGAGATTTAGAAAAGAATTAGTAAATGTCTCTGTCGGGATTTTTCGCTGTTGAAAACTCGCCCGCTGTCGAGAACTTTTCCACACCAGCTCTTGCCGACCGTAGCCGAACCGGAGGGCGCGACAGCCCAAATCGACCAGAAAGCAACCGGCGCGCCCAAGGCGCTTCGCGCCGAGCAATGAGAACGAGAGGGGCGTGAACCCATCTGTGAAGCCATCAGATGCCCAAAATCGGCCTAAAAGAACATGGCCGCAGAACTCTTTCTGCGGCCATGTTTCGGAGCCTTAAAACGGCTCTCAGACGTTCATTTGTGCCAAATCAGCTGAACGAGCAGTAGACGTACCCGCCCTTTCGGTCATACTCCCAGTCGCCCGGAAGCTCGTTGCCGTTTGAATCGACCTCGACCCACCAGCCGTCCTCCGGGTCTCCCATGACGCGCCAGCGGCGCTTGCCGAGCTGCGACACGAGTTCATCGCCGTCAGGCTCGACGAGCGCGGAGTCGCCCACATCGCCGACGCGCTCGACCGACAGAACCCACGCCTTGCCCTCGACGCTCGCGATTCGGTTGAAGAACTCCGACAGCTCGAAGTCAGCCACCTCGGTGCGCTCGCATTCCCCCGACCTGCGCAGCACGGATACGTTCCACTTCACGGCTAGCCCCTCCAAGCCCTCTTGAGCCTTTGCCATCGGCTCAGCTTCTGCTCGGTCGATTCCAGCGCGAGCGTCTGGGCGGTCTCGTGATGGAGCGCCTGAGCGCCCTGCACGGCCTTGGTGCTGTCGGCAACGGTATCCATGAGCTTGGCTATCTGCTCGTCCTTGACGGCAAGCTGCTCGACGAGCGCAGTGAGCGCCTGCGAATCCGTCGAGCCGACTTTATTTGCCGTATTCCCAATGTATTTCCCAGGGGAATACGCGCGTATTGCATCCTCAACGACCTCCGTTGCCGTCATATTCTCGTTCTCGGCAATTTCGGTGATTTTATCTGCTGTTTTCTGCTCGATTCGATATGTTCTCGATACCTTCGCCACGTATTTCTCCTGTATTTCAAAACGTATTTCTCTCGTATTTCACCATTTGAGTGAAAAGCAGGCAAGAATCAATCGCGCCCATGGTTGTTTTTGACGGCTGCGGCCTTCCCTCGTTCGTCTGTATGGCCTTCGAGCTCGTTCCTTGAGTTCCTCATTGCCCTTGCTTCGTCTGCAAGGGAGCTAATCTCATCCGATGCGGATTTCATCGCTTCGCCAATGGACTTGTTCGCTGCGCGGATTGCCTTGCCTTCCTTGTCTCGTTCGACAGCGGCCAAGACCTCGCGCCTTGCAATCAGCGGGTTGTCGGCGAGCCTGCGCAGAATATCGATTGGCTTTTCGAGCGGTAGCCAGTTCTTGAACTTGCCCGCAATCTCGGCGAGGTTAGGAAGTATCTCATCGAGTTTCTTCTCGGCTTCCTGAAGCCACTCGGTTAGCGAGTTGAGCCTTTTCGTCTTCGTCTCGATGGAGCGATCGAGACGCGCGACCGTCCTCTCCTTGCTCTCGATATCGCGAGCAAGTTCCGCGACGCGGCTGCGCTTCTGCTCGATTTTGTCTGTCAGGTCGTTGTAATCGCGCATCAGCTGCTGGTACTTCTGCACGTCGAGATGTTTGCGGTCGCAGTCCATGAGCCTTCGCTCGATGCCGTGTGCGGCTGCGGCTTTTTCCAACTCGCCCATCATCAGGTTTTGCAAATCGGGAAGGCGTTTGAGGTTCAGCGTCTTAAGCGCTTGTGTCATGGACACCTGTTTTTCAAGCCCGCGCTTGTTGCCATCGCCATATGGAATCCCGGCTATGTGGCCGTGCCATGTTCCGTTCGGCTCGTCGAAGTGCAACACGATTTGGAACCAGTCGATAGCGCCCCTAGTCTTTTCTTCGATGCCGGAGACGGCTTCCTCGAAAATCTCCTTCGCCGTCTCGTAATCGAGTTCTTTGCGAAACGTGTCGCGGTCTCCAAGTTGGAGGACGTACTCGTAGCACGGCTTTGGGACGTTTGTACGTCCTTTCTCGTGGCTATCGACCTTTGCTGAATCCGCTTTCCAAGCCCCTTCGACTTTCGCGTGGTAGTCGGCGATGCATCGCTCGCTGTGACCTTTTGCTCGCTGCTTGGCGTTGTAGTCGCTCAGCGATTTTCCGAAAATGCGGTTGTAGGCTTTTTCGATAGGCTCGTCCTTAATCGTGAAATTGAGGCGGCTCAATTTCGGGTCAACGTTTGGGAGCTTCGCCCGATATGCCAAGTCCGTGTTGTGGCGGGCGTTGTGCTTGCCAGCCGATATCGACATCGAGAGCGCCATTGGGAATCACCTTCTGGGGTTCGCGTGGTCGGCGGCGGCACCGACCACGATGGTTCCTTTTTTCGCCCAGTATATCGGCTTTGCTACTTTCCCGAAAGTAGCGCAATTGGAGAAGTGGGGTCCACTTCTCCTGCGCCCTGCGGGGCGCTCCGCAATCCTAGTGATTGCTGCGCGGGCTTCGCCCTTGCCGACCCTTCGTCTCGCGGCGGCGCTCAACATCTGGGTAGCTCGCGGCGGCGCTCGCTTTGCGCAAAAAAAGAAAACGCCGACTGGGCGAGTTGCCGTCGGCGCTTTCTCGATTTTCCGAATCACGGTTTTGGGCAAACGTGAAACCAACTGCCGCGAAATGCCGTCTCCGCGATCCGCTTTCGCGGAGCGCTCCGGCGCGATTCGCGGCTATCCGTCCCATCCGTTGCGGCGGGCTTCGGTCACGCAAACAACTTCATCGACGAAATAAGTTGCGGGCTTGCGTGCTCCATTCGAACGTTTCGTGAGGAATCCAAGTTCGACAAGTTGACGCAAGTCGTTTTTCAGATTGTCGCGTGTGATGTTTAAATCCTTGCCAGCGGTCGCAAGGCTCATGCGAAATTCGCCCGGTGCGCCGTCTTTGTTTGTCGTGCATTGGAAGCTGTAGACACGCCCCATCACGGCTTTCTGCCGCCATGTGATGGGGAGGTACTTGATGAATCTTGTGTCTCTGCCGTAGGGGTCGCTTCGTGCTATTGAAATCAATTTATCGCGCGTTTGTGCTGAGACGGTCTGCGCGACCTTCTGTGCGCTTTCCCTCAATCTCTGATTCTGGATTCCGTCGGCCTGCGACATGAGCTGCTTCGCCGCGTCGCCTACGAGGTCGTTGATGTTGTCCATGGTGTATACTGCCCCTTGCAGAAAGGACTGGTTTAACCGTCTGCAAAGCCCCCGAGCTATGGCCAGCGTCGGGGGCTTTTCTTTTGCCGCTCTACGATGCTGCGAGAATGTCGTTGGCGAGGACGCTGCGAACGTAGGCGCTCATGGTTGTGCCGCGCTCTTCGGCCTTCTTTGTCAAAGTGGCCTTCATTCCGACAGGAATCTTCACCGTTACGGTCGTGGTCTTTTCCGCCGACAGAGGAGGGCGCCCCATGACGACCTCACCGACAGTGCGCTCGCCCTCGGGGAACTCTCCGCGCTCGTATGCGTCGCACCAGCTGCCAATCATCGCTTCCGTGATTTCCTGACCGTTTGCCGCTATGTAGCTCATCGCGCTCTCCTTTCCGTCTGGGCGATTTCCTTCGCGAACTTGGGCTGAACCGGGGACATGGCGTGGATGATAAGCCAGCCGAAAATCGTCTCGACCGCTATCAGCTCGACCGACCTGCCGCCAGGGAGCCAGCCGACGCAGAGCCAACGTGGCGGCTCGTCATCGCTTTCGCGCTGGATGCTCTTCACAACGTTTCCCCACGCGGACAGCACTTCGTCGCGCGTCAGGTGCTTCAGCGCGTTCGGATGTATCTCCGGTGCCATTCTCTTTCCTTTCTCGGTACGACGAAAGTATACGAAATAATAGTCGTATAGTCAAATCTGGTCTTTCCTATGGTTTGAAACGAACCATAGTGTTGAAAAGTCTATGGTTTGAAACGAACCATAGCTATGGTTTGAAACGAACCATAGG
>CALGKS010000016.1 GCA_937930475.1 uncultured Collinsella sp.
ACTTTAGCGGCTTTGTGTTTAAGATCCAGGCCAACATGGACAAGAACCACCGCGACCGCATCGCCTTTGTGCGCATTTGTTCTGGTAAGTTCGAGCGCGGCATGGACGCCTTCCACGTGCAGGGCAACCGCAAGCTCAAGCTTGCTACGGGCACGTCGATGATGGCCGATGACCGCGCCATCGTGGACGAGGCGTACGCGGGCGATATCGTGGGCCTGTTCGATCCGGGTATCTTTAGCATCGGTGACACCGTGTGCTCCGGCAAGCGCCACGTGCAGTATCCGCAGATCCCGACGTTTGCCCCCGAGATGTTCGCTCGCATTACGCAGGTCGACACGCTCAAGCGCAAGCAGTTTGTGAAGGGCATGGAGGAGCTTGCCCAGGAGGGCGCCATCCAGATCTTTCGCGAGCTGGGTGCCGGCATGGAGAGCGTCATCGTGGGCGTGGTCGGCGTGCTGCAGTTTGAGGTGCTCGAGCGCCGCCTCAAGGCCGAGTACCGTGTTGAGGTTCGTCGCCAACCGCTGCCCTATACGGACATCCGCTGGATTCAGAACGACCCCGACACCATCGATATCCCGGGCCTTTCGCTCACGCGCGACACGCTGCGCGTCGAGGACATGCGCGGCGGCAAGCTGCTGCTGTTCACGAGCCCGTGGAACGTGGACTGGGCAACCGACCACAACCCCGACCTTATCCTGTCGGAGTTTGGCAACGTAGCGTTTTAACGCATCGGCGCGGTGACCCTGCGGGGCTGCCGCGCCGCTTGCTTGCCTGATGCCGTGTGAGCGGCTATCATACCCACCGTCGTCTCAAGACCGGGGCGTCCGAGCAGTTCGGGTCCGATATCCTGCTCGTTAAACCTAAAACCAAAGGAGTACATAATGATCAAGAAGGTCATGGAGGACTATAAGGTCCTGTTGCGGAGCATTCCCGCGGCAACGGTTTCGCTGTTTTTCGTGAGCGTCATCATGATGAACCTGCTGGCCAACAAAGAGCTCATCAGCCTGCCGTATCTGGCACTCGATTGCGGCTTTGTGGTGAGCTGGGTTTCGTTTTTGTGCCAGGACATGATCTGCAAGCGCTTTGGCGCCAAGGCATCCATCAAAATCTCTATCCTCGCGCTGCTGGTCAACCTGGCCGTGAGCCTGTGCTTTTGGGCATGCTCGCTCACGCCCGGCATGTGGGGCGCCTACTACGACACGGGTATGATCGAGGTCAACACCGCCCTTAACGCCACCATCGGCGGCACCTGGTACGTGGTGCTGGGCTCTTCGCTGGCAATGCTCGTTTCTGCCGTGGTCAACTCCACGCTCAACCAGTCGCTCGGTCGTATGCTCAAAAAGAATAACTTTGCGAGCTTTGCCTTCCGCTCCTATGTGTCCACGGGTGTTGGCCAGTTTATCGACAACCTGGTCTTTGCCATTGTGGTGAGCCACACGTTCTTTGGTTGGACCTGGGTGCAGGTCCTTATGTGCTCGCTGACCGGCGCTGTTGCCGAGCTGCTGTGTGAGGTCTTCCTGAGCCCCGTGGGCTACAAGGTCGTGCGTGGCTGGGAGCGCGAGAACGTGGGCGCCGAGTACCTCGAGCGCCACGCAACCGCCTAAGGAGCAAGTATGCGGGTTTTGATCACGGGCGCTTCGGGCGGTATCGGAGCCGCGTGCGTGCAGCGCTTTTTGGACGAGGGCCACGAGGTCGTGGGCTTTGATCTGCTGCCGGCGGCGATCGAACACGAGCGCTACCGCCATCTGATTGTTGATGTCCGCGAGCCGGGCTCGTTTCCAGGCGACCTTGAGCCTCAAGTAATCGTGAACGTTGTCGGTACGCAGGATTCGGCTGACGACATCGCCGCCAACCTGTGTGGCACCATCAACGTGACCGAACGCTACGCCTTTGTGGGAGAGGGGCTTGCCGCCAAGCCGGCACCGGCTATCAAATCCGTGGTCAATGTGGGGTCGGCGAGCGGTCATACGGGATCGGAGTTTCCCGCCTATGCCGCCAGCAAGGGCGGCGTTATCGCCTACACCAAGAACCTTGCAAACCGCCTGGCGCCGCAGGCCATCGCCAACAGTGTGGACCCGGGCGGCGTTATCACGCCGCTCAACCGTTGCGTGATGGAAGACGAGCACCTGTGGAGCCAGATTATGGAGCTCACGCCGCTTAAGCGCTGGGCCACCGCCCAAGAGATCGCCGAGTGGATCTACTTTGTGGGCGTGACCAACCGGTTTATGACCGGGCAGAGCCTGCTGATCGATGGCGGCGAGGCCGGCCGCACACAATTCATTTGGCCCGAATAGCAAAACGCGCCCGATGGCAAGATTGCCGTCGGGCGCGTTTTATGTCACAAATAGGCATCTTTAGCGGAGCATTGTCTCTGTAAAGCGCCTTTGAGCTGGTAGAATGAACCCCTGAATAAAAAAGGGGGCATATTGGGGCTGTTCGGTTCACACGAGAAGCGCGACGCGGACCGAGCGCGTCGACTGTTTGAAGAGGCGCTTGCACAGCAAGGGCCTAACGTTGCGCTCGTTTTGCGCGCCAGCGACTGTCTTCCGCTCTACATCACCCCAAATTTCGAACGCGTATTTGGTGTATCGCCCGAGCGTATCGGCGACGACATCGAGACGCTGTACCGCTTTATCCCCGATGGCGACCGCGTTCGCATGCAGCGACAGGTGAGGGATTGGGACCACGCGGCCCCCTTGGATTTGATTTGTTCCTACAACGGTCCTGGGCAGGAAAAGCCGCTCAATATCCGCTTCTCGATCGCACTCGTTCAGAACGCGACGCAGTATCTCATCACGGCGGTCGACGTGACCGCCGAAACCGCGCGCATCGCTAAGGCGGAGTCCGAGCGCGACCGTGCCGTCGAGACCGCCAACGCTCGCACGGACTTTATGAACCAGATGAGCCACGAGATTCGCACCCCGCTCAACGGTATCGAGGGTATGATTTCGCTGGCTCGTGAGCATCATGCTGACGAATCGCGCCTGATGGATGACCTGTCTCGCGCTTCGCAGCTCTCGGCGTACCTGCTTTCCCTCATCAACGACATGCTCGACATGAGCCGCCTGAACAGCGGCCGTGTCCGAATCGATGAGGCGCCGTTCGACATGCGCCTGTTTGCCGCCGAGCTCGAGCGCATGTTTACCTCGCAGGCGGCCGATAAGGGGCTCAAGTATTCGGTTGCGCTCGAGGATTGCGAAAACGTCTTTGTGGTGGGCGACCGCATGCGCCTGTCGCAGGTCGTTATCAACTTTATCTCCAACGCGCTCAAGTTTACCGAGAGCGGCGGCAGCGTTGCCGTCAGCATTCGCGAGATGTATCGCTCGGAAAACGGCGTGAGCTTTATGCTGCGCGTGCGCGATACGGGCAAGGGGATGGACCCGCGCTACATCAGCAAGATCTTTAAGCCGTTTGAGCAGGAGGACCGCACCATTGCGCGTCACTACGGCGGAACGGGCCTGGGCATGGCCATTACGAGCGCGCTCGTCGACCTTATGGGCGGCGAGATCGTCGTGGACACCGAGCCCGGTCGCGGCTCGACGTTTTCGGCCTACATTCCACTGCGCTTGGCGACGCCAGAGCAGGTCGAGGACCTTAAGCTCAAAGAGCAGACGCTTGAGACGGCGCCCGATACCATCGGCTCGTCGTTTACCTACCAG
>CALGKS010000017.1 GCA_937930475.1 uncultured Collinsella sp.
CCGAAACCCCGCCCATCCGGAAAGCCCGTCCCGCTCTGGGCACATCCGGGATGGAATTATCAGCTTATTAGGCCTCCCATCAGTAAAGGGGCGCCCTCCCAGGTGGCGGGCACGAAGTTCATCGCGAGTTCCGCACGCAAAGGAAGCCACTTAATGTGGCTTCCGTCTTGCGCAGGACTGTAGAGCAGGGAACTTCGTGCCCGCCACCCGGGAGGGCGTTGCATTTAGAAGATGGGACTAGCGTTTATCCCTTCGGGACAAGAACAGCGCGGCCATAAAAGCGATGATCGCAAATGTCAGCAACACCAAAAGCAGCGTGAGCGTGCTGTCGCCCGTCGCAGCCAAGCCAAACAGACTGGGCTTTTTGGAGCCAGCGGACTGCGCAGGAATTGTTTCGCCATCGTCTTCGGCGGTGATTTCCCAGCGGATGGTCTTGCTCGCGTCGGCTAGCTCGTTGCCCACCGATGTCGGAACGCTTAGCTGCAGATTGAGCACCGTGCTGCCATCGCTCGTAAACGTGGCAACACGCGTGGGGCAGGCAAACACGCTGCCCGGAGCCCCCGTCTGGAGCCAGCCTGCGGACGCATCGCCCGACGCCGTTAAGGTAATAGGTGACAACAGATGTGCCGTCTCTTGATCGACAACGGCACGCACAAACACACGCACCTGTGACTTTACACCCGTGGCACGAACCTCAATCTGCTGCTCGCGCTCATCGCCGGGCATTAGATCTTTAAAAGCTGGAAACAGGTCGGGTTCCCCCGAGGAGGCTGTCGCCCCCGAGACCGTCAGCTGGCGCGCGTTGCCGTCATAGGCAATCGCGGGAGTGTCGGCAAACGCGCGGGCAGGAACGGCGAGCGCGACCATGCAGAGAATGGCCGCGACCATGCAACGCAATGAGCGCGCAGCATCTTTGCGAATCGGGAAAGCCATACTTACGCACCTCCGTGCGGCGGCACCAGCACGCCATTTTTGACCGTGCAGTTCCATGCCTCGGCGACCGCATCGTCGGGCGTGGACTGAATTGCCTGGGTCGAGATGTCGACGACCAAGTTCTTGCCGTCCCTTTTCGTCTCGGACACGCTCTTGATGAGCACGTCCGTCTCGCCCATCGGCGCAACAGGCGATGTCCAGTAGTAGAAGCCATCGGTCGCGACAACCCAAGACGAGGTGCTGTTAGTAGCGGAGGCATCGGACACAGCGCCCCGCTCAATGGTGTAGTCGGTGCCGGCAACCGGCTCCTCCCACAGGCGCGCGCCGTTCTGGTCCTGCCAGTAGATATCCACCGCGACACGTAGGTACGCCGGAGCCGAGCCCGTGTTTTTAATCCTGACGTCACTCTTCACGTTATCTTTGCGGGTCTCGTCCACCGAGGGCGTCACCGATCCGATGCCAAACTCGTTGACCAGCACGCCCGTAACCGAAAGCCATGCAAAGGTACCGGCGACGCCAGCAAAAAGGAGGATGCCCGCGAGAAGGGCCATGATCTGCTTGCGCTTAGTCATCCTGGTACTCCCTCTTCAGCCGGCCGTCATCCCAAACGTTCTTGGCACGCGATCCGCCATCGACCCATTTTTCCTTCGCACGCGTGTTAACGCACGTGACCACTGTGTCGCCCGCGCTCGAAGCAGACGAAATCGTCAGCTCAGCAGATTTACCGGGCGCCTTGCCCGGCGTGCTCAGCTCTCCCTGGTAGCGCCATGCCCAAGCCGTATCTTCCACGACGGTATAGAAACCCGCCGGCGCGGCAAACTGCACGCTGCCGACATACCAGGTCTCACCGTTTTCGTTGCGTTGTTCGCTGACTTTCACCTCGACCATGCGCGTCTCGGCAGAAGAATCCTTCGAGGCCTTGCGTGTCACCTTAAAGCGGAACGTTTGTCCCATGGCGCTGGCATCGGTAGTCTTTTTAACGATCGTCAGCGCATGAGTCTGGTCAAAGTTAAACACGGCGTTGCCGGCGCCCTGCTCGCCTTCGCCCGTCTTCTTGAACTCCAGACGGTTGGCTAGGTCGAACGAGCCATTACCCGAACCCAAGCTGTAGAGCGAGACAAACTTGCCGTTTACGGGCGATGTCACAACCCCGCCCTCGGCATTATCGGGACCATAACTCGCTTGCAGCACCGTAACGGTCAACTGCGTTCCCATAAACGGCTCGGCAAAGCAGACCTTGAACGGCGCCTTATCGGCATTTTCATCGACTGTATTAGCAGCAGTAGGATCGAGCAACCACTTGAGCTTCGCGGTCATGATTTCGGAGTTCGCAGCATCGGATGTGTCATTGGCAGTCACGCGATACGTCACGGGATACAAGTCCATATCGCCCTTGACCGGCTCGCCCTTAAACTCATCCCAGGACTTCGCAGGGCCATCGGCGCCCACATATCGCCACTCCAAGAAGATCTCGCGCATATCGCCGCTGGCCGCCGTCTTCTCGTCGAGCAGCGCGACGATCTTGGAATAAGCATCCGCGTCGTACGCGACGGACTTTTGCTCCATCACGGGATTGCCGTTGTTGTCATAGACCGGGTTTCCGTTCGCATCCATCTGGGGAACATCTATTTCATAGACAAAGCCCGAGCCCGTCGCGCGTTCGTCGCCCGAGTCGACCGTCGCCGTAAAGATGACCGAGCCGTCAACACCGTGATAGCGCACCTTGTACGGTGTGATCTTGTATACCGCAGTGTAGGTCACACTCTTAAAGGGCTCATTGCCCTCGAGGGGATACTTCTCATCGCCGGTCATCAGGGTGTACTGCCCGTCATTGACATAGTCGCGCGACCAGCCGACAAAATCGTACTTGGTGCCATCTTTACCGACGACTTCGGCCGCAGCCTTGACCTCCAACGAAATCTGATCGCCGGAGTCGGTACGCGAAAGCGAGCGCACGGACTCGCGGTCATCCAAATTGGCATCGATATTCGATTGAACCTGGACCGTGCTGGCACGGTAGACCGGATACAGCTCCATGGGGGCCTTGACCACGGTGTTTTTATTCACCATGGAAACGCTGTCCGACCAAACGACATACCCGCCGCCTGCCGCCGGCTTGGTTTCCGTCCAGCCTACGAAGGCATTGTATGCACCCGTCGCAGCATCGATTTCGTTAACGTCATACGTTGGCAGCGGGATGCCGTCCTTAAGGCTGCCGAGCGTATCGTCCCGCTGGGCTACCTTGCCATCCACATCTTTGGCATTGAGATGGTACACAACCGCCAACGGCGAATAGTACGCCACGAATGTATAGGTTCCGCCGGGTTCCACCGAATAGGAATATGAGTTATCGCCGTTAGATTCGAGCTCTTTAACCTCAGCATTCGGAAGTTCGATTTCGACCTTATCCAGCTTGTATAACTCGTCGCCGGACTTGTATACCGTCGTTGCGATATCAGGAGTCACCGTTGCCGTGGCGGGATCAGCGTCCGCATTGATAACGGGAACGATGTCGTACTTGGGCACATTGACTTCAGAAGTGCCCTCAAAACCGGCACGATGGAGGTTGGTGGTGTAGTTGACGTTGTACTTTACGTACACGGGATACGCATCCTGCCACTGCGTGACCACGGACTTTTCCGTCGCTAGATACGGCGCGGCCTTATTCGGGTCAGACGTGGTAAAGGAATCGCCTTTGACATCGTAGATGTAGTTCCAAACGT
>CALGKS010000018.1 GCA_937930475.1 uncultured Collinsella sp.
GGTCGATGTCTACATCCCCGGCTGCCCGCCCAGCCCCGCGCAGACCATCTACGGCTTTGCCATGGCACTTGGCCTGCTGGACCAAAAGCTCCATGCCGAGACCACGGTGGAGGCCGCCGGCGAGCAGGCCGATATCCTGCACCCCGGCGTGCCGTACAAGCTGCGTGTGGCCATCGAGCGTGAGGCTCGCGCCATGAGCGGCTACCGTTACGGCCGCGACCTGGCCAACGAGTTTATGGACACGCTCGAGGGTGCGCCCAAGGGCGATATCCGCGGTGCCATGGCGCTGCTCATCGACAAGCAGGACGATCCGCGCCGCGTCGAGGTGTACTCGGCGCTGCAGGATCTGGTGCTGGCCGGAGGTCGCTAGATGGAGCTCACGGACCGCTCTGGTTACTTTGCGGGCCCCGGCATGCTCGGCGGCTCCTTTGGCGATGCCTCGCGCGCAAGCGACGAGGCCGCCGAGGGCGTCGCCGACCCCTGCCTGGGACATGCGCCCGACCAGGTGGTCTTTTACGAGCTCACGCGTAAGTTTGTGGAGACCGAGGAAGACGTTCCCCAGGAGGCCTGCGACGTGCTGTACTACACGCTCGCCGTGGGCCACCACACCGGCGTGCTCGATTGCTTTGAGCCGCGCCTGTCCGTGCCGGTGGACGTCTTCTATTCGCTGGTCGATGCACTGCCGGAGGGGGAGGCCAAGACAAAGTTTGAGGCCATCCGCTCCTTTGGCGAGTGCCAGCTCGATAAGGCCGCGGTGCCGTCCCTGCTCGAGGCGTGCGACACGCTGCTCAGCGAGCGCGGCTTCCGCGGGTCGGCCAAGGCCGGTATCTCGGTGTTCGACGACGACTTTGGCCTGCATGCCCAGCAGGTCGCGTTTCTGATGAAGTTCCGCGACCTGGTTGAGCGCGTGCGCGACGTGTCGGGCGTGTATCTGACGGGGAGGTTGCAGTAATGGGCCGCGTTGTCGATGGCCGTGTGAACGGTGCGCCCTTTGCGGGCATTGTGCTCACGGCGGGTAGCGTGCTGCGCGCCGACGATGCCGCCGGCCCCGTTCTCTCCAAAAAGATGTAGGACGCGCCTCTTGCCGGCTGGTACACCAT
>CALGKS010000019.1 GCA_937930475.1 uncultured Collinsella sp.
GGCCGACGAGGCGAAGGCCGATGCTACCGCCACGCTCAGCGAACCGGCCGACATGTCGATCTCGCCGGCAAAGACGCCGCAGCCGCGCCACAACATCGACCCCGGCAGCACGGCATCCTTCAGTATCCTCGACGTGCCCTCGCAGGGTGCCCAAGCGCCCGCGCCCACGCATCGTCCCAATCTGGCCCGCGAGGAAGACGCGGGTCGCCGCTCACCACTCGGTCCCATCCTCATCGCCTTTATGGCCGGCGTCATTGCCTGCTCGGCGATCGGCGATGTCTGGGTCCATGTCGAGCAGCAGCGAAAAGACGCCGCCAAGGTCGAGATGTCCGTCGAACAATCGCTCAGCCGCACGCGCTCGGTACATGTGTCGGTCGAGGTCAAGGACGGCGCGACGTGGGACACCGCGCGCGGCGACAGCCAGATGCTCATCCACATCGTGGGGCGCACGCTCAAGGGGCAAGCGATCGACGAGTACCAATACGTCAATTCCGCTGGTGACGGCATCGAACTTAAGCCCGGCGACTACGAGCTCACGGTCGATGAGCCGCCCGTCGCCACCGACGGCACGCGTTACCGTGCCTCAAAGCGCATGGTTCCGGTGAGTTTTAATTCACAGGCGCCCGATACGGTCGATAGCACGCCGCAGGGCGGGTTTGACCTTTACGCTATTGCTCAATAACTGCACCTGTCGCTCAACCCCGCCGCCAAGAGTGGGACAATAGCCCTCGACACCGTTGTTTACTATTGGAGGAAGTAGCATGTCCACCGTCACTACCATCAAGCGCGGCGGCCTCATCGCGGCCATCGATTCCATGGGCGCCCAGCTCACGAGCCTTGCCCTCAACGGCAACGAGTATCTGTGGCAGGGCGACCCGGCCTTTTGGGGCAAGCATGCGCCTATCCTGTTCCCCATCGTGGGATCGCTGCGCAACAACATGGCGACATCTGCGGCCGGCACCTGCGAGATGCCGCGCCACGGACTCGCTCGCATCGTCGAGCACAAGTTGGTCGAGGTTTCGGAGGACGGCTCCTCGGTAACGTACGAGATTACTGACACGCCCGAGTCGCTCAAGGCGTTCCCGTTCCACTTTAAGCTCAACATGACCTATGCCCTGACCGGCGACGCCACGCTCACGCAGACCTTTGCCGTCACCAACACCGGCGACGTGGCCCTGCCGTTCTCGGTGGGCGGTCATCCTGCATTCAACGTGCCCGCCCCCGGTGCCGAAGACGAGGCGTTCGAGGATTACGAGCTGGCGTTTACCGAGGCTTGGACTAACGAGGTCCCCATCATCACGCCCGACGGTCTTATGACGTTCGAGGGCAGCTACAAGGCTCCCGATAACTCGGACGTGCTGCCCATCACGCACCGCAGCTTCGATAACGATGCTATCATGTTCACCGATGTCCCGGGTTCCACGCTCACGCTGCGCGGCCGCAAGTCGGGCCACGGCGTCAAGATCGACTTTGAGGGCTTTAAGTACATCGGCGTGTGGTCTGCCGCCAACGACGCCCCGTTTGTGGCGCTCGAGCCCTGGACCGGCCACACCACCATGGACACCGAGGACGACGTCTTTGAGCACAAGGTCAACACCATTACCTTGGCACCGGGTGAGACGGACGTTCGCAGCTTTAGCGTTACCCTGCTCTAGAGGTTCCGCCGTTCTAACGAACGACGGACCGGTCGACGCTGCGCGCCACCCAGAGCGACAATTTGTCATTCAAAAGGCAAGGCATGACCAGAAGGTCTATGCCTTGCCTTTTTCATGCCAAGTGGTACATGGGGCAGGCTGCTTTGCGCCAATCGTCCTCGTGTGTCTATTAATTTTTCGAGCTTGTGCTGCGCTGCTGGTCGCTGGCGTATATCCTGTTAAGTCGTCAGCATACGATTCAACAGGGAAGGCAGATTATGCATTCTCCCCATCAACGCGACGCGCATCCACAGCCGGTATGCAGCCGTCGCATCTTTTTGGGTAGCGCTCTCGCTGCGAGCGCTTCTGTCGTCGCCGGCGCACTTGCCGGCTGCCAGCGTCCCTCCACGCTGGAAGTAGTTCAGTCCACGACGGGCGGCGGTCGCGACGACCTGTCCGATTCTGTGATCGGCAAGGATAAGATCCGCATCGGCATGGAGGCGGCCTACGCCCCGTACAACTGGCAGGTTTCCGAGGCCAGCGAGTTCACGATCCCCATCGACAACGTGCAGGGCGCCTATGCCGATGGCTACGACGTGCAGATCGCCAAGATCGTCTGCAAGGCCCTCGGTGGCGAGCCCGTTGCCGTCAAGCAGAGCTTCTCGGGCCTTATCGACTCGCTCAACAACGGCCAGATTGACCTCATCATCGCCGGCATGAGCGCCACGCCCGAGCGCGAGGAGTCCGTCGGCTTTTCCGACCCGTACTTCATTGGCTACTTTGGCCTGTTCGTAAAAGAGGGCTCGCCCTACCAAAACGCCACCAAGCTCAGCGACTTCAGCGGTGCCACGGTGCTCGGCCAAAAGGACACCATGCTCGATACCGTCATCGACGAGATTCCGGGCGTTGTGCACAAGAACCCGGTCGATTCGGTCCCCACGGTGTTCTCGAATCTGCTGCAGGGCACGTGCGACGCCGTGACCTACAACACGGAGAACGAAAAGGGCTATATGGCCCAAAATCCCGGTATCGTCCCCATCCACTTTGCCGAGGGCGAGGGCTTTAAGCAGGAGGTCACGGCAAATGTCGGTTGCCGCAAGGGCTCGGACAAACTGCTTAAGCTCATCGACAAGACACTCAAGGGCATTAGCCAAGAGGAGCGCGACCAAATGTGGGACGCGTGCCTCGACCGTCAGCCGGCATAGGGAGGCAGCATGAAAGGCATCAATCGTCTGGCCTCCTTTATCAAGGCCGACCACCGTTATGTGTACCTGGGCACGAGCGTTATCGCGGCGCTCGGCTTGGCATTTAGCCAGCGCAACCCCACGCCGCTGAGCTTTTTGGCGCCCACCGGCATCTTCCAAGATTGCCTTTGGGCGATTCTTTGGGCCTGGATCGTCGTGTCGGCGGCGGCGTTCGTCACCAAGCTCATGCACTGGAGCGACTATCGCGAAACGTCGCCGTTTGCATCCGAGCGTTTCCGTCGCGGCGCGCGCCTGGGCAGCTATGTCGTGGTCGTCATCGCGGCGATCTTCTTTGTCGACCGCTGCGTCATGTCGTTTATCGACCTGGTGCAGGTGAGTATTGTCTCGGACTCCAACCCCAGCGACTTTTTGTCGAGCCTGGTCTACATGACCTACAAGAGCGGGGACTTCTTTATCCGCGGCATCGAGATCACCATCGCACTTGCGACCTTCGGTACCGTCATCGCTTTTTTCCTTGCGCTGCTCTTTGTGTTTTTGCGCATTCAGACCTTCGATCGCGTGGACAACGACCTGGTGCGCTTCTTTAAGAGTGTCGGCCGCGGCTTTGCGACCATCTACTCCACCATCGTGCGTGGCACGCCCATGATGGTCCAGGGCCTACTCATCTATTACGCGGGCTTCACCGTTTTGCGCGGCATGGGCTTCGAGACCGCCCAGGCCAACCAGATCTGGAGCACCTTCACTGCCGGCCTCGTCACCATCTCGCTCAACTCCACCGCCTACATGATGGAGGTCCTGCGCGGCGGCATCGAGTCCATCGACCCCGGTCAGGCCGAGGCGGCGCGCTCGCTGGGTCTGTCGCAGTGGCAGGCTATGCGCAAGGTCGTGTTCCCCCAGGGTATTAAAAACGCGATCCCGGCGCTCACCAACGAGCTCATCATCAACATCAAGGATTCGTCGGTGCTCTCGGTCATCGGCGTGTTCGACCTTATGTACGCTACTACCACGGTCGCCGGCGTGTACTACCGCCAGATGGAGGTCTACTGCGTGGCGCTCGTGGTCTACCTGATCCTGACGCTCGTGGCGAGCCGCCTGCTCGAAGCCTTTGGCAAAAAGCTCGGCGCCGAGGCCCCGGCAACGCTGCCCAGCTCCAATTAGGCTCAAGACGAGGAGAATCATCATGGCAGATACCGCCACTACCAGCACCACGGCCGCCGCACAGACCAATGGCCCGCTCATCCGCGTCGAGGGCCTGCGCAAGAGCTTCGGCTCGCTCGAGGTGCTCAAGGGCATCGACCTGTCCGTTAACCCCGGCGAGGTCGTCACCATCATCGGCGCCTCGGGCTCGGGCAAGTCGACCTTCCTGCGCTGCCTCAACCTGCTCGAGACCCCGGACGCGGGCCACATCTGGTTCCACGGCCAGGACCTTACGGCCGAGCGCTGCAACATTAACAAGCTGCGTGAGGACATCGGCATGGTGTTCCAGGGCTTTAACCTGTTCAACAACATGGATGTGCTCGACAACTGCACGCTCGCGCCCGTCACGCTCAAAAAGATGAGCAAGGCCGAGGCCGAGAAGGTCGCGATGGAGCATCTGACGAGCGTGGGACTCGAAAAGTTCGCGCACGCCGCCGTTGGCCGCCTGTCCGGTGGTCAAAAACAGCGCGTGGCCATCGCTCGTGCCCTATGTATGAATCCGCAGATCATGCTGTTCGACGAGCCGACCTCCGCGCTCGACCCCGAGATCGTGGGCGAGGTGCTCGAGGTCATGCGCAAGCTCGCCGCCGACGGCATGACCATGGTCGTCGTCACGCACGAGATGGCCTTTGCCCGCACGGTGTCCGACCGCGTGGTCTTTATGGACAAGGGCGTGGTGCTCGAGGATGCCGCGCCGGCCGAGCTCTTCGGCAACCCCAAACACCAGCGCACTCGTGAGTTCCTCTCTCGCTATCTCGAGGACAAATAACCGACCGCAAACGCTTACGTTGCAGGGCCGCTCCCGTGGGGCGGCCTTTGTCGTCACAATCGAAAGGATGTCATGGCCGAGGTTTGGCGCTTCTTTGCGCATGAGGACGATTTTGCCGATATAGACGAGGTCAGCGCGTGCGAGCGCTTGGGCCGCGTGCTGTCGTTTCCGACCATTTCGAGCATGGATGCCGAGGCGGTGGACTGGCAGCCCTTCGACGACCTGCGCGCCTATATGCAGCAGGCCTGGCCGCGCGTGTTTGCGGCGGGCGAGGTCGAGCTTATCGACCACTCGCTGTTGGTGACGCTTGTCGGCTCCGACCCTGCTCTCAAGCCCGTTATGCTCATGGGCCACATGGACGTGGTCCCCGTGGTGCCGGGTACCGAGGCCGACTGGACGCACGCCCCCTTTAGCGGGCACGTGGACGACACCTACATTTGGGGCCGCGGCGCTATCGACATGAAGGATCAGGTCGCAGGCATTCTCGAGGCGGTTGAGTATGCATTGGCGCACGGTTGGGAGCACAAGCGTTCGCTGTTGCTCGCCTTTGGCCAGGACGAGGAAACCACGCAGTACGGCGCTGGAGCTATCGGCCGCGTGCTCGAGGAGCGCGGTGTTGAGCTCGAGTTCCTGATCGACGAGGGCGACTACCGCATCGTTCCGGCTGCCGAGTACGGCGCGGGCGAGGGCTGGCTTATGCATGCCGACCTGGCCGAAAAGGGCTATGCCGATATCGTGCTCAAGACGAAGAGCGCGGGCGGGCATTCGTCTAACCCCTACGGCGGCACGTCGCTCGAGGTGCTCAGC
>CALGKS010000020.1 GCA_937930475.1 uncultured Collinsella sp.
AGAGTAGATCGTCGGCAGCGTCAGATGTGTATAAGAGACAGACTCATGGCGGTCCTTATGGGCACCACAGGGATTCTTGGAGTCGTTGATATGCACGGCGCGCAGACGATCAATACCCACCACGCAGTCGAACTCGTCGAGCACGCTGTCCAGATCATGAATGATTTCGTAGCCCGCATCGCTCACGTGGCAGGTGTCCAGACACACGCCCAGCTTGCCCGATAGCTCGGGACGCTTGACGGCAACCCCCTCGATAATACGCGCCAGCTCTTCAAAGCTACGGCCCATCTCGGTGCCCTTGCCCGCCATGGTCTCGAGCAACACCGTCGTCTGCTGCCCCTCAAACATCACCTGACACAAGGTGTCGACAATCATCTGAATGCCGGCATCGGCACCCTGGCCCACATGCGCGCCGGGATGGAAGTTGTAGTAGTTACCGGGCAGCGCCTCCAGACGCTGCAGGTCCTCAGCCATGGCCTCAAGGGCAAACTCGCGCGCCCGCTCTTTGGCAGAACAGGGGTTATAGGTATAGGGGGCATGCGCCACGAGAGGGCCAAAATCATTTTGCGCCATAAGGTCACGCAGGGCCGCCACGTCGTCCATGTCGAGGTCTTTTGCCTTGCCACCGCGCGGGTTGCGCGTAAAGAACGCAAAGGTGTTGGCGCCAATGGATAGCGCCGTCTCCCCCATCGCCCGATAGCCCTTCGTCGTCGAAAGATGGCACCCAATCGTCAGCATCTCCAGCTCCCCCTCATCAGTTGCGGTGAAATACGGTCTATTGGTGCCTTATTTTGGCGCAAACAGACCGTATTCCACCGCAAGTTATAAAAGGGTCATCAGAGATGCGGGCCACCAAGCACTACGGCTACGGGCGCCGGCGTCATGATCCCCCATGCATCAGCGCCAAGTCCTAGAGGGCTAGACGGATTGCATCGATAATGCGCGCGCAGCGCTGTGTGGCGGCAAGGGGCATGACGGGACTCTCGAGTTTCCCCGCCCGGATGAGCTGGGTCGCATGCTGGATTTCGCCGTAGAAATCATCGACCTCAAACGGGGCATTTATTTCGAGCATTCGTCCGTCGGAGTACTTCACATGGGCGAGCTCGGGGCGATGGAGGCGCTCGATTTCCAACGAGCCCCGCTCGCAGGCAATCGTTAAGCGGCTTTCATATGCTGCTTTGCCGTCGACCACCATATGAATGGGTATACCGCCGACACTCATGTGGATGTCATCGGCCCAATCCACGCGGCCGCCTGATACGTCACGCCAGCGAACTTCACGAGACGAAACATCGCACGCACCCGCAAGCAGATCCTCAAACCACCCGACCGCATAGCAGCCCATGTCATATAGACAGCCGCCCTGCAACGGATCGAGCAGATAACTCGAAGGGGGCTCACCATAATCGAGTTTTTGCACGCTTTCGATCGAGACGATACGGCCGAGCTCGCCCGACGCAAGCAAGCCCTTCACGCGAGTGCGCATCGGGCAAAACCGATTTTTCATCGCCTCCATAAATGGCACGCCGCACTCACGGGAAACTGAGGCGATTACATGGGCCTCTTCCTCACTCAAAACGGCCGGCTTTTCGCACAGCACGGCCTTTCCGGCGCGCAGCGCGCGACAGGCCCAACGCGTATGCATGCCATGCGGAAGAGCCAAGTAGATTGCGTCGACATCGGGGTCGGCAATCAGCGCATCATAAGCCGCATCGCCGCTATCGTCAGCCGTGGCATAACTGTGCGCGGCATCAATCGAAAACGCCCTGCAAAACTCCTCAACATGCGAAGGAGTGCGACCGGCGGCAGCCACAAGCCGTGCCCCGTCCACCTCCTTGAGCGACGATGCAAGTCGATGCGAAATGCGCCCAGCGCCCAAAACGCCCCAACGAACCTCACGCAAATCATCACATGAATCCCGATGGCCCACGACAGCTCCCTTCAGTTGCGGTGGAATAGTTCCTGTTTGGCCCCTATTCTGCCGCAAACAGGAACTATTCCACCGCAAGTTATAAAAGGGGCATCAGGAGCGCGTTTTGCAAAAGGCTTTAAGCGCGGCCGTTACGGGGCCAGGCTGGAAACGTCGGCGCACATCGTCGAGACGCTCGGGAATATCGATGTGCTGCGGGCAGTGACGTGCGCATTTACCGCACTTGACACAATTGCTCACCAGCTTGGGCTCGTTCGTCCGCACCGCGCTCGCCGTAAAGAATTGAGACAGCCCCGTAAACCAACTATGTGCGTAGCTCGCGTTGTAGGCGCCAAAGCAACCGGGAATATTAATGCCCTTGGGGCACGGCATGCAGTAGCCGCATCCCGTGCAGGGCACGCGATTCGATTTTTCAAACTCTCCCAGCACACGCGCGATGGTATCGAGCTGCTCTGTCGTCATCGAATCCGGCAGCGCGCAATCCGCCAATGCCGCGTTCTCGTCCACCTGCGCGGTATCGGTCATGCCCGAAAGCAGCATCGTGACTTGAGGATGGTTCCACACCCACGAAAGGCCCCAAGCAGCCGGCGTCCTCAGGTACGGATCGCGTACGTCATCGAGCACGGCGCGGGCCCGCGGTGGCAGTTTGCCCGCCAGGCGTCCACCCAAAAGCGGTTCCATCACAAACACCGCGAGCCCGCGCTCGGCGGCTGCCATGAGTCCCGCCGTTCCCGCTTGGTATCGCTCTCCAGCGTAGTTGTACTGGACCTGGCAAAAGTCCCAGTCATACGCGTCAAGCATCGTGAGGAAGTCCGCCGCACTGCCGTGGTACGAAAAACCTATCTGGCGAATACGCCCCGCAGCCTTTTGGTGCGCAATCCAGTCCTCGATACCCAACGCTACCACGCGCTCCCACTGCGCGGGCGAGGTGATGTTGTGCATGAGGTAGTAGTCGATATGGTCAGTCCGCAAACGGTGCAGCTGCTCGTCAAAAAAGCGGTCGAAATCCTCCGCACATTTGCACGAAGCGTGCGGCAACTTGGTCGCGAGCAAAATCTGGTCGCGCAGACCCAGGCGCTCAAGCGAAGCTCCCACGCATACCTCGTTACCGGGATAAAGATATGCGGTATCCAGATAATTAATCCCCTGTTCCACCGCACGGGAAATGATGGCATCGGCCGTCTTCGCATCGGGGTGTCCCGGCGCACCGGGAAACCTCATGCAGCCCAGACCCAGAGCGGATATTCGGTTACCACTTTTGGGGTCAACACGGTATTGCACGACCCCTCCCTTCGCCATCAGCGCCCCGGCAAGGCGAAACACAATGGTCACGCAGCCGAAACATCGTGGAATCGCAATCGAGAATGTATCGTAACGTAGCAGAAATCGAGCCGTCACGACACCGCTTTAACATCAGCAAAAAGCCCGATGAAAGGAGGCGACCGTGACCACACGTGAGGACGCCTGCCCCTACCCCGGCGAGCAGTACATCCTCTCGGTCGACCGCTATCAGATCGAGGTCATGGACCATCTGGACGAGCTTCCCGCCACAGGCGCCGTCATCTTCTGCACCTTCCCCAAGGTGCGCGATGGCGTTGGATATCCCGCACGCGTTTTCGCGGTCTGCCCCGCAGCGTAAGCTCCACGCATCCATTCATTTAAAAATCGCCACCCTGCATGCACAAGGTGCGCTGGCGGCATACAATCCATCAGGCGCCCCTTACGCGGGCGCCTTTTATATGGGGAGATAATTCACATGCAGATCAACAAGGTCACCTTTATCGGCAAAGGCGGTGTCGGCCTGCTCTACGGCAGCATGATCGCCCAAGTACTCGGCAACGACGCCGTCGAATACATCATGGACGACGCACGCTTCGATCGTCACGCAAACGACGCGCTCACCGTCAACGGCGAGCCCTGCGCACTCAAGTCCGTCCGCGCCAGCGAGGCAACGCCCGCCGATCTGGTCATCCTAACGGTCAAGACGACCGGCCTCGACCAGGCGCTCAGGACCATGGAGCGCGTCGTGGGTCCCAGCACGCTCATCGCCTCGCTGTGCAACGGCATCACCAGCGAGCAAAAGATTGCTGAGCGCTTTGGCTGGGAGCACACCGTGTTGGGTATCTGCCAGGGCATGGACGCCGTATTCCTCAACGGCGCGCTCACCTTTACCAATACCGGCGAGATTCGTTTTGGCGCGGCAGCCGGCACCGACCCCGCGACCGTCGCCGCCATCGACGAGCTCTACACGCGTTGCGGCATCGCCCATACCGTCGAGCACGACATCGCACATCGCATGTGGGCCAAACTCATGCTCAACGACGGCATCAACCAGACCTGCATGGCCTACGGCGGCACGTACGGAAGCGCCACGGAACGGGGCTCCGAGCAGCGTCGTTGCTTTGTTTCCGCCATGCGCGAAACGCTTGCAGTCGCCAACGCCGAAGGCATCGAGCTCACCGAAGCAGACCTGACGCAGATGGTGCACCTCATCGAGGGGCTCGATCCCGCCGGCATGCCGTCGATGGCACAAGACCGCGTCGCGCGACGCAAAACCGAAGTCGAGGAGTTCGCCGGCACCATCTGCCGCCTGGCGTCCGAGCACGATATCCAGGCGCCGCAGAACGAATGGCTCTACCAGCGCATTCGCGATATCGAGGCTAGCTGGTAGCGCCCGATTTGCCACGTCAACAGACTCAACAGCAAAAACCGCCGCAAGGAGTACTCCCCTTGCGGCGGTTTCTTTCTTCATCTATAGCCAGTGGTCGGCGTCCCAACAGTTAGAGCTGCGACTCCGGAGCCTCGTCCTCGTCATCGCGACAAAGGACCACGCCCACGCTTCCCAGCAGCGCGGCCGCGATCAGCGCACCGACCACGATAGGAGCAGCCCCGCATGACCCCTGCATGCCCGCGACGAGCGCGGCGGTAGGGCCAAGACAGCCAAGCATCAATGCGACGGCGGCAACGGCGATATCTCGAGCGTTCACAAGACCACTTCCTCCACGAGAAAGACCTTATTTCTCATGAACTAGTGTGCCCCGCGTCCATTTGCGCGGCGTACCGCCACGGTAAGGGCTCTGTTAACTCAAGCGCATACATAGAACGGGCGTCTTTACGTTGCCCAAAAGCTCGGTAAAGACGCCCGTCCGCCAAACAACTATGATGTCGAAAGATTACCAGCCGGTGTAGTAGTCGGTGGTTCCGGCAGCGCAGCCGGAGTCATAGACCTTGCACTCACCCTTGGATCCGGTAAACGTGGAGCCCTGGGCCTTATCGCCCGCGGCCACAACATAATAGCCATCGGAATCACGCCAAAAACCCTCGGAATCCTGCGTCCATTCGCCCGTGCGGTGGTGATACAACACGTTGCTGCTGTAATAAGTCTCGCGGCGGCCGTTATAGTTATTGACGCCGCTCGAACGCGTCAGGCCCGAGCCGTTCGCATAATACGCAGCAGACGCGTAAGACGAGCCGGAGCCGGCGTTGTAATACGAAGCCTGAACGGCCTCAGCGGCCTCGGCTTCGGCTGCGGCAGCCTCGAGCGCCTCGCGCTTGGCATCCTCAAGCGTAGAGCGAAGCTCGTCGAGCTCGGTCGACTTGGCGTCGACCTCCCCCATCGTCAACAGGCTACCCGCGCCGTCGATGCAGCCCTGCAACACAGCGCGCTCGTCATCGGTAGCATAGTCGCCATACATATTCATAATGATCTGAGCGCGCATCTCCAGGGAATCGCGCTTTGCCCCCATCGAGGCGTTCCACTCCTGCATAGAGCCATAACCGTCGCCGCGGTAGTCGACGGGCTGCACCAGCGTCGCCTCGGACGGCGTAGATCCAACCGTATCGGATAGTGTTGCCGCGTGGGCATCAGTTGCGCCGGCGCCCGCCAAAAGTGCCACGGTCAGAGCGGCGGAAAGGGCGGCGGCTTTCGGTTTTCGTGAATCGATCCTCATGTAGCTGGAAACCTCCGTAGTGCGTATTTTGCTGCGTTTGAGCTGCGTGTGATTCGATCGCGCTGCATAGTACCCCGAGCAAATCGCGACCTGCGGTTTTTCTCAAAAGGTGCACGTCAATTGCGTAAAACTCACATCCTCTCAACAGGAGTTTTCCA
>CALGKS010000021.1 GCA_937930475.1 uncultured Collinsella sp.
AGCAGGCCCGTGGCTACGATCACTGCCTGTGCATCGATGGCTATCAGTACGGCCGCAACCTGCGTCGCGCCCTACATGTCGAGGAAATGTGGACTGGCCGCGAGCTGGACTACTACACCACTGCCCCGGGCGTGCAGCTCTACACCGGCAACTGGCTGGGCGACGAGCACGCCAAGGACGACGCCAACTATGGCTGGGGCGCCGGCTTTGCCCTCGAGGCCGAGATGTACCCCGACACGCCGCACCAGCCGCTGTTCCCACAGGGCATTGTGGGCCCGGGTCACCCCTATAGCAATGTGATCGAATACCACTTTATGAGGCACTAAGCCCACAACGCGACATATCGCACTACAGCGCCCGCCGGCACCACCGCCGGCGGGCGCTTTTCATCTTTTGGGCTCATTTTCGCTGTGACTGTATGATTGACATATCAAAACTATGCCCATTTACTACGTTTAGCCCGGAATGCTCGATCATGCACCGGTTTTTGTTACATTCGCGAGCCGTCTACCTGCGGTTTTGTTTTTCTCAAATTCGACATGCTCGGCGACAGCCGATCAAACGTAGTAAATGGGCATAGTTTTTGACAGGCGGCATCGCGCGCGTCCCTCGCAAGGGCAAAATGATCCGTTTTCCTCCGTCCCCAAGGGATCAGTTGAACAGATTGCCGATGGGGTCGGGGGCGGAACTGGGAAGATAGCGGATTTCTAGCTCTATGCCGAGCTTTTGCAACTCTTTGAAGGCAGCGATGTCCGCATTGTCTACGGCAACGGCAGGCGTAACGGGACGCTTGCCCTCCCCTGCCTGCATATGGCCGATGCTGATCTTGGTTATTGGCACGCCGCCCTTAACCAGCACGAGTGCATCGGCGGGTGAGGCCACCATGATCAGAATCAATTGGCGCGGCGTTGCGGTATGAACGATGTCGACGGTCCTTTGCGCCGAGAAAAAGCGCGTCCAAACGCCTTCTGGCGTCGCCACCCTCATAGGGGCCCACTTGTGAGCGTCCGCCGCGATCTCATCGTTGACGATTAAGACAAGGTTGGAACCCACGGCTTCGTTCCACAGCTCAACGTCTTGCCCGTAAATGAAACGGTCATCGATACGCGTGAGAAGGATCTTGGGCTGAGCCATGGCTGCCCCATTCTGTTTGAGACCCATACGAACAGGACGACGGCAGCCAACTCGACAGCAGGTCAAGTACCAAATGGGTGCCGCAGACATCACGCCTCTAATATTA
This sequence comes from uncultured Collinsella sp., assembly GCA_937930475.1. Lineage (GTDB taxonomy): Bacteria > Actinomycetota > Coriobacteriia > Coriobacteriales > Coriobacteriaceae > Collinsella. The sequence continues at coordinate 1,241 of CALGKS010000021.1, forward strand.
GTGCATTTAAAGTGAGAAAAGCCGTCAGAACACTTGCGCGGATTTGCGATGTCCCGTATCATAGACAGCCGTTGACGCCCAGTTGCGTCTTCACATGGCCGCCAGCGTAGCTCAGTTGGTAGAGCACCGCTCTCGTAAAGCGGGGGTCACCGGTTCGAGCCCGGTCGCTGGCTCCATTGCACGAGATAGCCGCCTTCGGGCGGCTTTTTTGTTGCCGATTTCTGGCGAACATCCGCCAATCCAAGCACAACGCCGCCGGCAACTCCCCTACTCAACAAAAAGCCCCGCCAACCGCAATCCCCAAAGGAACCGCGATCAGCGGGGCTTAAACGCGCTCCCCAAGGGGAATCACGCTAGCTCACGAGCAGCGCGTTACTCCTCCCAGTAAGCGTCTGCAAGCAGCTTAAAGCAGATCTTCTTGACCGGCTGCGCGCCATCGCCCGGAAACTCGAGCGTGGGCATGTGAGGCTCGCCGGCAACAAACAGCGCAAACTTATCGTCAGCAAGATCGCCGGCAATCGAAGCGTCGGAATCGACCAGATCGTAGTCGTCCTTCTCGTCAAACTCCTGGACCAGCGTCAGACTGCCCGTGGCAACCTTAAAGGCCTCGCGACCCTCGACGTCGATCTGCAAGTCATGATAGCGCTGATGCGTCTCGTAGTGGGCCTCGGCCTCGGGACGCGTCGTGGGAGCCATGACGTTCGCAAAGACCTTGTCGCCCAGAATCGGATGGCTGCCGACCTCGAGCTTCGCCGGATCGTTCTCCTCGAGCCAATCGATCAGCACGTCGAGGCCCTTGAGCATTCCGCGATACTCCTCGATATCGCCCAATGCACCGTAAATCATCTAAATCCCCTTTCGGATCGCTTCTTTGGCGGCTACTCGGTAAACGCGTTACCGACGCTGTTGCCACCCACATACGTCTCGACCAGGGTAAGGTCGGGATTGAACACGACAAAATCGGCATCGCGGCCAGGCATAATGCTGCCACATTTATCCTCGACGTGAGCAGAGCGCGCGGGCACCTCGGTCGCCATGCGAATTGCGATATCGGCGCTCGCAAGACCCCAGTCGACGATGTTCTTGACGCCCTGCGCGAGCGTGAGCACCGAGCCGGCGATAGCAGAGCCATCGGCAAGCCAGCAAAGGTTGTCCTTCATAATGACATCCATGCCACCGCTGGTGTACTTGCCCTCGGGCATGCCGCCGCAACCCAGGCAGTCGGTGATCAGCACTGTGTGCTGCCAACCCTTGGCCTGCAGCAGCGCCTTGATAGCAGCAGGGTTCACGTGTTTGCCGTCGCAAATGATCTCGGCATAGGTGTTGGGCGTGGTCATAGCAGCGCCCACAACACCGGGCTCGCGATGGTGCAGACCGCGCTGGCCGTTGTAGGTATGCGTAAAGCAGCTGGCGCCAGCATTGATGGCGGCAGCACACTCATCATAGGTGGCATCAGAGTGGCCAATGCAGGTCACGACGCCCTTTGCGCTCAGAGCCGCGGCGTAAGCGGCGGCGCCGTCACGCTCGGCCGCCATGGCGCTCTTGACGATTCGACCGCCGGCGGCCTCCTGCCACTCGTCAAAAACTTTCTCGGACGGGTCGATCAGATAAGTAGGGTTCTGGGCGCCCACATGCTTCATGGTAAAGAACGGACCCTCCAGGTAGATGCCCTGAATACGAGCACCGCAGAACTCAGGTCCGCGCTCTTCGTCAGCCTGTGCAATGGCAGCGCAGGCGTCCTTGATCTGCTCCACACCGTCGGTAAAGGTCGTAGGCAACCAGCTGGTGGTACCACGACGAGCGAGCTCGGTCGAGCTGATGTTGATGCCCTCGGCATCGTTATCGGTCGT
>CALGKS010000022.1 GCA_937930475.1 uncultured Collinsella sp.
GTTTGCCCCCGACGAGCAGTCGCGCCAGTTTATCCGCGAGCGCCTGAGCGGCCGCAGCATTCAGTCCACGCTCGAGGAGCAGTCCGAGGACCTGGACGAAGAGCGCGAACTGATCGATACCGATGTTGAGGACACCGATGGCGAGGAGCTTCTGCCCACCGTCGATACCTCGGAGGATATACATGACGAGGACTAACGAAGCAGGGGAAACGCACTTCGCAAGCGCCATGGACAACGCAGCGCCCACGGGCGACGCCCAGCCCGTCTACCCGCACACTATGCGCCTGCAGCGCTTTTTGGCGCGCGCGGGCGTAGCGAGCCGCCGCGGCTCGGAGGACCTGATGACTGCCGGACGCGTAACCGTCAACGGCCAGGTCGCGACCGAGCTGGGCACCAAGGTCGATGTCGACCGCGACCACATCGAGGTCGACGGTATGCCCGTCAAGCTCAACCAGGGTGCCGTGTACCTGATGCTCTACAAGCCGACCGGCTACCTCACCACCATGAGCGATCCACAGGAACGCCCTTGCGTGGCCGACCTGGTCCCGCGCGACCGCTTTCCGGGGCTCTTTCCGGTGGGTCGTTTGGACCGCGACACCACGGGCCTTCTGCTCTTTACCACCGACGGTGACCTGTCGCAGGACCTGCTGCATCCCAGCAAGCACGTCTACAAGACCTACCAGGCGCTGGTGGACGGCAACCTGACCGATCGCGACCTCACGCCGCTGCGCCGCGGCATCGAGCTCGACGATGGCCTATGCCAACCGGCGATCTGCCGCGTCATTAACGCGCGCGAGGCCGAGGCCGTAGCCCCGCAAGGCATCAAGCCCGGCACCACCGTCGTGGAGGTCATCATCCGCGAGGGCCGCAAGAACCAGGTCAAGCGCATGCTGAGCAAGATTCACCATCCGGTGATCCGCCTGCATCGCTGCAACTTTGCCGGCCTGGAGCTCAAAGACGTGGCTAAGGGCTCGTGGCGCGAGCTCACCGACCGCGAGGTGCAGATTCTCAAGGCCGGCGGCATCCCGCCCAAGCAGGCCAGCTCCAAGCGCGCCACCGCATCCGCGACTAACACCGCCAGCCGCACCCGCCACCACGGCAGCCACGGCTCCGCGCCCAAGCGCAACACCTACCGCGAGCGCTACACGGGCTAGTCAGTCCGCCACGCCCCAGCGCCTGCGTCCCATACCAGTACGTCAACCACCGAAAGGAAGCATTGCATGATCGTCGCCATCGACGGCCCCGCCGGATCCGGCAAGTCCACCATTGCCAAGGAGATCGCCCGCCAGCTGGGCTTTAACAAGCTCGACACGGGCGCCATGTATCGCGCCGTCACCTTCGCCGCGCTCGACCGCGGCATCGACCTGGACGACGAGGCGGCCATTGACGCCCTCGCCGAGCAGATCGAGATTCGCTTTACCAACGGCACCGGCGAGGACACGCGCCTGACCATCGACGGTAAGGATGCCTCGGCCGCCATCCGCACCCCGCAGGTCGACGCCAACGTATCCAAGGTCTCGGCCTACCCGGGCGTGCGCGCCGCCATGCTCATCCACCAACGCCGCGCCGCCGAGGACCGCGACATCGTCGCCGAGGGCCGTGACATCGGCACCGTCGTATTCCCCAACGCGCAGGTCAAGGTGTTCCTGACCGCCGACCCGCGCGAACGCGCCCGTCGCCGCGTGCTGCAGCGCCACCAAAACGACGCCCAGCCGCTTACCACCGAGCAGCTCGAGGCCGAGGTCGACGAGACCCTCGACGCCCTCAAGCAGCGCGATAAGCTCGACAGCAGCCGCGAGGTCGCGCCGCTCGTTCCCGCCGAGGACGCCGTGCACGTCGACTCCACCGCCCACACCATCGACGAGGTCGTCTCGATCATCGAGGACCTCATCAACCAAAGGAGGTAGCCCATGCGCCTGTTTAAGCAGACGCCCGAGGATTACTACAACGCCCCCTACGCCGAGTTCCCGGCGCTCATCCGCGGCACCGTCGCCGTGGTCATGGGCATCCTGTGGGTCTTCTCCAAGCTCATGTGGCGCTGGAAGGTCGAGGACAGCGACCTGCTGTTTGAGCGCCAGGAAGGCCGCGGCAGTGTGGTCATCTGCAACCACACCTCAATGGCCGAGTTGCTGGCCGTTGAGACGGCGTTGTTCTTCGGCGGCCGCCGTGTGCGCCCTATCTTTAAATCTGAGTTCGCCAAGAGCAAGATCGTGCGCTGGGCCTTTAGCCGCGTGGGCGGTATTCCCGTCGAGCGCGGCACCGCCGACATGAAGTGCTTGCGCGCCGCTCAGCATGCGCTGCAGCGCGGCGAGGACGTCTTGATCTTCCCCGAGGGCACGCGCATCCGCTCGCGCGAAATCAAGCCCGAGGTCCACGGCGGCTTTGCGCTTATCGCCCAGATGGGTAAGGCGCCCGTCAACCCTCTCGCCATCTGCGGCTGGTCCGATATCACGCCTGCGGGCAAAAAGATCATGCGCCCCAAAAAGTGCTGGATCCGTGCCGGCAAGGCCATCTCGCTTGCCGATGCTCCGGCCGAGCTCAAGCGCAAGGAACGCCTGGCATGGTTTGAGTCCGAAGCCATGAGTCGCGTCTACGCCATGCGCGATGACCTGTGCGCCGAGCACCCGGGCAGGTTCTAGCCATGGGCGAGTATGTCATGAACACTGCCGAGGCTGTGACCGGCAAGGCAGACGCCCCCACCATCGAAATCGCTGCCCACGCCGGCACCTGCTACGGCGTGCAGCGCGCGCTCGATATGGCCTTGGCGGCCGCCCCGCAAGCGGGGGAGAACGCTCAGATCCACACCCTGGGTCCGCTCATCCATAACCCCATCGTGGTGCGCGAGCTCGCCGAGGCAGGCGTTGGTCTGGCAGACACCTTGGACGACGCCGCTTCGGGCACCGTGATCATTCGCGCGCACGGCGTGGTGCCGCAGGTGATCGAGGTCGCTCTCGAGCGTGGCCTCGACGTGGTCGACGCCACCTGCCCCTACGTCAAGAAGGTCCACGTGGCCGCCGAGCGCCTGGTGCGCGAGGGCTATCGCGTGCTCGTCGTGGGCGAGCCAGGCCACCCCGAGGTCGAGGGCATTCTGG
>CALGKS010000023.1 GCA_937930475.1 uncultured Collinsella sp.
CTATTGGTTCGATACGCAGGGGCGCGCGCTGCCGTTTGGACGTAGCTTGACATACCGTTTTTCCCAGGCGGCGTTTTGGAGCGCAGCTGCACTGATGGGGGATGAAGTGGCTCCGGCTGCCGAGGTAAAAGACCTGCTGCTGCGCCATCTGTCCTGGTGGCATGATCATACCGATGCAGGTTGCCTCTCCTCTGTTGGATACCGGTATCCCGGCGCGCCCGTGCGTGAGGATTATTCCAGTCCGGGTGCTTCCTTCTGGGCATTTAGGGCCTTTTTGGCTTTAGCACTGCCCGAGGATGATTCATTTTGGAACGTTGAGCCTCGTGCCGCGAAGCTCGATAAGCTTCATGTTGAGGAAGAGCCAGCGGTTCTCATCGAGTCCGGCGAGCGTCATACTTACATGCTCTCTGCAAAGCAATACTGTGCCTCGGGCATCATGGGTCGCTATTCAAAATACGGCAAGCTGTGCTATTCGACAGCATTTGGATGGAATGCCTCGGTTGACGGAACCGGCATTGGCAATTTTGCCGTCGATAGTGTTCTGGCGCTTTCAATTGCGGGAACTGATCAGTTTGCCAGCCGCGGCCGTATCGAAGGCTATGAGATTCACGATACATATGTCTATAGCCTATGGACGTACGGCACGGTTGCGCACGTCGAGACATGGCTGGTTCCTGTCGATGAATATAGGCACATCCGTATTCACCATATTGAGTCGTCGCTTATGCTGGAAACCTATGAGGGCGGATTCCCGGTATTTGGGTGGAGTTCTAAGTTTGACCGTGCCGAGCGCGAAGCTGGTTCAATTAGGTTAAAGCGTAACCCGTCGGCGTTGATCGGCGAGGCCGACAACTATCGACAGGAGGCCGGTATCGAGGATATCTCGGCATGCCGTGATGTCATTGAGCGCAAGTTAAAACAGGTCAGTCTTGCTGCTGTCGTTAAGGAATTCGCGAATGAATGGGATGAACGCGAAGCCATTGCCGTGCGCCAGAATCCAGCGACCAACATCTATAGCTGGGAGCAGAATGCCGTTCCGTCGCTTAAGAC
>CALGKS010000024.1 GCA_937930475.1 uncultured Collinsella sp.
AATGCTCATTTCCTATCGAACAAGCAGGCCTAAACAAGCTAATTAGCCTGATAAACTGCTTGTATTTTTGTCTACAGAACTGTATACAAAAAGAGATTCCGAGAACGCTCGACATTATGCCAATCGATAGGAGACACCATGGGTGCTAAGCAGCTCGAAAAGATGATGGGATTTGCCCCTGGAGAGCTTGAGAAAGCCGCAGAGGCGTACGAGAAAGATGAATGGCCGAAAGGTCGCACTATCAAGCTGGGAAGGCCGCCAATCTCTGATGAGCCGAGCGTTGTCTTATCGGCACGCGTTGGCGAATCGGTTCTTGAAGCGTTTGACGAAAAGGCAAAGCGCCATGGGCAAACGCGCACGGAGCGACTCAGGGAGCTCATTACACTCGATGTAATGATTGCCTAGGCCCCACTCCCCCGTCGAACCCAAACATGTACGCCAGCATCCAAAGTCGACATTTTTTGACATCTTTGGATGCTGGCGTACAGCTTTTGGGTAGTCATTGGGGACGTTCTTGAATGACTAGTCGTTAAAGAACGTCCCCGATGACTAGTTAGCCGTGGAAGTGGGCTGTGGGCGCGAGCGGTTGTTCGCGGAAGACGCGCTCGACGGCGGCGCGGTATTCGTCGACCTTCTTGGTCTTGCGCACGATCTTGTGGACGGTGGCGGGATCGGCAAAGGCGCACTTGGCGTAGAACCACCACTCCTTCATGCGAAAGACCGCGTTGCCGCCAATCTCTTCTGCATAGGCCGCAAAGAGCGTGTCGTGGAAGCGCTGCAGCTCGGCAGCCGTGGCGGCAGAGCCGCCCTTGATCATGCGGGCCAACGCGGGGTTCGCGAGCAGGCCACGCCCCAGCATCACATGGCGCGTGCCGGGATAGGCCTCCGCCAATGCATCCATGTCCTCAAGATCAAAGATGTCACCGTTATAGGCCACCGGAAACGGCGCACGCTCCAGCGTCTCGCCATAAAACGCTTTGCGCGGCGAACCCGTGTAACGATCCTTTTGCACACGCGGATGCACAATCAGCTCGGCCAGTGGCATACGACAGTAAAGATCGAGCACGCGCTCGTACTCCCCGTCATCCTCGAGCCCCAACCTGGTCTTAACGGACACCGGCAGCGGCGAGCGTTCGCACACGTCGCTCAAGAACACCTCGAGTTCATCCAGATTGCGTAGAAAGCCCGAGCCCTTGCCCTTGGCGACAACCGTCCCCGAAGGACAGCCCAGGTTAAGGTTGACCTCGCGATAGCCCATGTCGGCGAGCACCTGCGCCGCCCACACAAACTCGTCCGCATTCTTGGACATAAGCTGGGGGACGACATTGAGCCCCTGGTTGTTGGCCGGATCGACCTCCTTAAACGCCTTGCCACCAAAGCGATTACCCACCCGCGGCGGCGGCAAAAACGGCGTGTAGTAGCAGTCGAGCGCGCCAAAGCACTCCGCATGCACGCGACGGAACACATGCCCGGTAATCCCCTCCATGGGGGCCAGCGATAGGATCATCTACTCTTCTCTCATATCAACGAATGTGACAAAGGGACTGTCCCTTTGTCACATCCCATTCAAACGGTTCAGGAACTCTTCGCAGGCGCGGGAGCGCAGGCGATATTTTT
>CALGKS010000025.1 GCA_937930475.1 uncultured Collinsella sp.
GGACTTGACCGAGCGGAAAACTCGCCCTGCCCCTCCCGGTCGGAGCGTATGCAGGGTTTGTGTACAAATCCTCGTGTCCGTTGACCGACGCCGGGGTCCCCGCCATAATACTTTCGGTTAACGCACGAATCCGCTGCCAGAGACAGCCGGTGCAAACGGGCATTGCCCGCGAGCATAATGGGATATCCCGCCAGCCGAGGTGGTCGAGTAGATATGTCTTCTCGCCCCCGTCGCTCATGCAGCGCGGGGGCTTTCTTTTTGGACATGCCCCCGTCACGTCCTTGTGGCGGACCGTGCCCGGAAAGAATTTGAGGAGGTGTAATTCATGCCCCAGCAGTACAAAATCGACAAGGTTGCAGAGATCGAGTCCCGTATCGCCGAGAACGCCGGTCTGTTCGTCGTCAACTACAACGGTCTGACGGTTAAGCAGGCTCAGGAGCTGCGTCATCAGCTTCGCGAGTGCGGCGCCGAGATGAAGGTCTACAAGAACAACCTGGTCAAGATCGCTCTCAAGAACCAGGAGCAGCCCGAGCTCGACGAGATCCTCGCCGGCCCCGTCGCTTATGTGTTCTACGAGACCGAGCCGGTCGAGGCCGCTAAGGCCCTTAAGGACTTCTCCGCTAAGTCCAAGGGCGTCCTTGAGATCAAGGGCGGTATCTCCGACGGCAAGGCCGTTTCCGCTGATGATGTTAAGGCTATCGCCGAGCTGCCCACCAAGGATCAGCTTCTCGGCCAGATCGCCGGTCTCATCTCCGGTTTCGCTCGCGACATCGCTGTCTGCGTCAACGGCGTTTCCTCTGGTCTCGCTCGTTCGATCCAGCAGGTCTCCGAGCAGAAGGCAGCCTAGTCGCTGTTTTCACCCGCGGCGGCAACGCCGCACCCCTGGCGCATTCGCGCCGTGTTTTAACTGATCTCCGTGCATCCGCACGGAAACCGAAAGGACTTAGAAATGGCTAAGCTTACCACCGATGAGATCATCGATGCTCTTAAGGAAATGACCCTTCTCGAGGCTTCCGAGCTCGTCAAGGCTATCGAGGACACCTTCGGCGTTTCCGCCGCTGCTCCTGCCGCTGTTGTCGCCGCTCCTGCTGCTGGCGCTGCTGAGGCCGAGGAGAAGACCGAGTTTGACGTCGTGCTCGAGGGCTTCGGCGACAACAAGATCCAGGTCATCAAGGCCGTCCGTGAGCTCACCAACCTTGGCCTGAAGGAGGCCAAGGAGGTCGTCGAGGGCGCTCCCAAGGCTGTTCTCGAGGGTGCCAAGAAGGAGGACGCCGAGGCTGCCAAGGAGAAGCTCGAGGCTGCTGGCGCTGCTGTCACCCTCAAGTAATCAGGCTTTCTCGCCAGATTTCTTTGCAGACGGGACTCGCTATGCGAGCCCCGTCTTTTTTGTTTTGGCCCCTCATTCCCATTGCTCGGCATGCAGAACATCGCTGTCTTCGCCGTGCCAATCCCGTTACCGCTGGGGCGTAAAATTGCACCATTCGAGCAATAATTTGCGTTGACCTGCTGAAGAATTGCGTTTGCCTTACGGCGACGTATGTCTCCGGCGGTAAGATACTTCGGTATCGCAATTTGGTCTGCGGCCGCCGTGCCGCACGCATAGGGCGCATTCTGCGCCTGCGAAAGGATCCTTGAATAACATGAAGGCAATCATCCCCGCCGCCGGTCTTGGCACGCGTTTTCTGCCTGGCACTAAGTGCACGCCCAAAGAGATGCTGCCGGTGCTCGACAAGCCGGTCATTCAGTATGTCGTCGAGGAGGCACTCGACCCCGAGGAGGTCGACGACGCCATCATCGTTACCTCTCCCGGTAAGCCCGAGCTGCTGAGCTACTTCCAGCCCGATCGCTCGCTCGAGAACCTGCTGCGCGAGCGCGGCAAGAACGCCTATGCCGATGCCGTTGCCCACGCTGGCGGTATGCCGGTCGACTTCCGTTATCAGTACGAGCCCAAGGGCCTCGGCCATGCTATCCGCTCTGCTGCCGACGCCGTGGCAGGGGAGAACTTCCTGGTTCTTCTGGGCGACTACGTTGTGCCTAACCGCGACATCTGCGACAAGATGCTCGCCGTTTCCAAGGAGCACGGTGGCGCTTCGGTTATCGCCGTCGCTGCTTGCTCGCCTGAGGAAGTCAGCCGCTATGGCGTTATCGCCGGCGAGCGCGTCGGTTCGCTCGAGGGCGCCGAGGGCGTTGCCGATGCCGAGCCGGGTGCCGTGTGGCGCATCGGCGGCCTGGTGGAGAAGCCCGCTCCCGAGGCGGCTCCGTCCAACCTGTACATCGTCGGT
>CALGKS010000026.1 GCA_937930475.1 uncultured Collinsella sp.
CACGCCGCCGCCCTCAAGCAGGTGCCCTCCTGCGAGTTCTTCCCCATGGAGGCCGTGCGCACCAACGTCATCGGCACGGACAACGTGCTCCACGCCGCCATCGAGGAGGGCGTCGACCGCGTCGTGTGCCTGTCCACCGACAAGGCGGCATATCCCATCAACGCCATGGGCAAGTCCAAGGCCATGATGGAGTCCATCATCTACGCCAACGCCCGCAACGGCGCCGGCCGCACCACCATCTGCTGCACCCGCTACGGCAACGTCATGTGCTCGCGCGGCTCTGTCATCCCGCTGTTCATCGACCGCATCCGCAAGGGCGAGCCGCTCACCGTCACCGACCCCAACATGACCCGCTTCCTCATGAACCTGGACGAGGCCGTGGACCTGGTGCAGTTCGCCTTCGAGCACGCCAACCCCGGCGACCTGTTCATCCAGAAGGCGCCCGCCTCCACGATCGGCGACCTCGCCGAGGCCGTGCAGGAGGTCTTCGGCCGCGTCGGCACCCAGGTCATCGGCACCCGCCACGGCGAGAAGCTCTTCGAGACCCTCATGACCCGCGAGGAGCGCCTGCGCTCCGAGGACATGGGCGGCTACTACCGCGTCGCCTGCGACTCGCGCGACCTCAACTACGACAAGTTCGTCGTCGACGGCGAGGTCGAGACCCAGGCCGACGAGTCCTACACCTCCCACAACACCGAGAGGCTCGACGTTGAGGGCACCATCGCCAAGATCAAGACCGCCGAGTACGTGCAGCTGGCGCTCGAGGGCCGCGAGCACGAGGCGGTGCAGTAGGGTGCGCGTACTCGTCACCGGCGCCAGGGGCTTCGTCGGGAGGAACCTCTGCTGTGCGCTGAAGAACATAAGGGACGGCAAGGACCGTCGCGAGAAGTATGCGAGCCTGCTGCCCCTCGAGGTCATGGAGTACGACGTCGACTCGACGCCCGCTGAGCTGGAGGACTACTGCTCCCGCGCCGACTTCGTCTTCAACCTGGCCGGCGTCAACCGCCCCAAGGACCAGGCGGAGTTCATGGAGGGCAACTTCGGGTTCGCTTCGACGCTGCTGGACACGCTCGAGCGCCACGGGAACACGTGCCCCGTCATGCTGTCCAGCTCCGCGCAGGCGAGCCTGTCGGGACGCTTCGAGGGCTCTGTCTACGGCGAGTCGAAGCTCGCGGGGGAGGGCCTGTTCCGGGAGTACTCGGGGCGCACCGGCGCCCCGGTTCTCATCTACCGTTTCCCCAACCTCTACGGCAAGTGGTGCCGCCCGCGCTACAACTCCGCCGTGGCGACCTTCTGCGACGCCATCGCCAACGGCCGCCCCTACACCGTGAACGACCCCTCGGTGGAGCTCGAGCTCCTCTACATCGACGACCTCGTGGACGAGATGCTGGGCGCCCTGCTGGGGGAGGAGCACCGCTGCGGCTACGAGGGGCTCGAGAGGGTAGAGGGCGACGGGTTCTGCTACGTCCCGGAAACTGACGTCAAGTCGCTCGGCGAGATCGTCTACCTGCTCGACAGCTTCCGCGACAGCCGCGAGACGCTCTCGGTGCCCGACCTTTCGGAGGGTTCCTTCTCCAAGAAGCTCTGGAGCACGTTCCTGTCCTACTACGAGCCGGGCAACTTCGCCTATAGCCTCAAGCCCAACGTGGACGCGCGCGGCTCGTTCACCGAGTTCCTGCGCACGCCGGAGCGCGGCCAGGTCTCGATCAACGTCTCGAGGCCCGGCATCACCAAGGGCAACCACTGGCACATGAGTAAGTGGGAGAGGTTCCTGGTGGTCTCCGGCACCGCGTCGATCAAGCTGAGGAAAGTAGGGGAGGATGCCGAGGGGAACCCGTTCCCCGTCGACGAGTATATAGTTTCTGGGTCTGACATGCGCGCCGTGGAGATGATCCCGGGCTACACGCACTCCATAACCAACCTGTCCGACACCGAGGACCTCGTGACGGTCATGTGGGCCAATGAGCCCTTCGACCCCGAGAACCCCGACACCTACTACGAGGAGGTCTAGCCGCATGGGCTCTTTTTCGCGGTCGCTTCTATGTTTTGGCCGCAGTGTGAAAGCGCTTCCTCGTAAAGCTATAGTTCAGCCCCTCGTTAAACGGTCTTTTGCACGGTGCGGAAAGGGTTTCTCGCTTGGAAAGCGTTGCGATTTGCAAGGCTTGGAGAACATTTCAGTCGGTAATGATGTGTCATTTGGGCCCGATACAAGAATTTGGACAACGGGCGCAGAAGTAATTATCGGTAACGATGTTATGTTTGGCCCACATATAACTCTAATCTCTGGTGATCATCGCACTGATGTCAAAGACAAGCCTATGCGAGCTGTAAGGCCAACTGAAAAATTACCCAGTAATGACCAAGACATTGTTGTTGGTAACGATGTTTGGATTGGGGCAAACGTTACGATTTTAAAAGGTGTGCATATTCCCGATGGAACAGTAATTGCTGCTGGTGCACTCGTCGTTCGTAGCCCTTATGAAGAAAATTGCATTTGGGGGGGGGTTCCCGCACGTCTAATCGGGAGACGATTTGATGACTAGGAATAAGACGGAGTTTGGCACCTTAAGTATGTTTGGTGTTGATCCGAGCTGTTTAGGAGGCATTAGTACGCTAACGCGCATGCTTTCTTTTGAGCTAGATAGATGCGAGCAAGTTGATTTTTGCTATTTAATAACGACCAATCAGGGAAATGCCCTTCAAAAGATCCGTTGTTTTGTAAGCGCGCTCTTAAAGGCCCGAAAACGCTTTTCAACCGGCGAAGGAATTGTTCATATACACATGGCTGATAATGCGAGCGTGATCAGGTCGTGCGTTATCATATTCCTAGCTAAAAGATATCGACAGTCTGTCGTACTTCACATTCACTGTGACTTGGCAAAGATTAGATCTCGGTCCTCAAGTCATATGAAAAAGCTGATAGATTGGTCGCTATTAAAATCAGATCGCATCATTGCCCTAGGAACATATCTGAACCCCTTGTTCCAAAAATTGGATTATCCAAGTGAGCGTGTATTAATTCTTCCCAATGCCGTTTCTTGTCCAGATGAGAATTTATTCACGCCGGGCCGCACTAGAGTTTTATTTCTGGGAAATATCTCTAAGGACAAGGGCGTCTTGGATTTATTGGATGCGCTCGTTCTGATCGATGACAAGCTTGACCCAGAACTAATTTTCGAGCTGTGCGGTAGGGATCACATCAAGGTTCAAGTTGAAATTGAAAAACGAAATCTTTCTCATCGTGTTAAATATCGCGGCATCGTAGAGCCCAATCGTAAGTTCTTTTCGAAATATCTTCTAAACGTACTGCCTTCTCATCACGAGGCAATGCCATTTTCGCTTCTTGAGGCTTCAGCTTATGGGATCCCTTCTATCGCATCATCAGTCGGGTCAATCTCCGAGATTATCGATAATGGAGACTCAGGTTGGCTAGTAAATGCCCAGGACACTCAAATGCTTGCGAACACGCTCGTGAATGTGCTGTCAAATTCAGAAGCGATATCGGTTGCGGGAAGCCGTATATATAACAAGGTGCGTGAATGCTACTCATTTCAGGCGTATCTTCAAACACTATTCGCTCTATATAGGGAGTTGATAGCTTGATTTCAATGGCAAAGGCCCTAAATGCCGCCGATCAAAATATCGTCTCCGAAACAGGAATGGCTGCTAGACCAATTGTATTGATTGTTGCAACGTATATTGTGACTACTTTACTTCAAGGTGCTCTTGGCTCTATTCCTATTAATAAGATTCTTGGATTCGCTCTTGTAGTTCTACTTATATTTGAATGGGTTTCAACTCGCAGATCACATCTGTCCTATTTGGGCCTGCTCTGCTTCGTTCTTCTGTCACTCCATTCAACTCTTGTTATGATAAGCGCTTCTCAGGAGCTAAACGACTTGGTGTATCTCGCAAGCACAATGTTGATGATCTCCCTTATATGTTCGCCTAGGTTTCGAACATCTATTTTAGAAGCATTGCTCCAATATCGAACTTATATATCTGTTGTCGTAATCTTTTCATCCATGTTTCTTCTTTTACTACTTGCAACTGGCACTGGTTATGTTGTCGCATGGGGAGAAGCCCCCTACTTTAAGGGGCTATGCAATACAGAACACACTCTTGCGTCTATATGTACTCTTTTGCTTGTCCTTATTATTTTTCTCGTTCGGACTAATGGATCTAAGGCTGTATATTGCGGGTGCTCGCTTGTCATCATATATGCGACGCTGGAGACTGGCGCCCGAACGTTTCTTGTGCCAGTTCTTATTTGTTTGCTGCTACTCATTCAAAATCTATTTGCTTACAAATGGACTAAAGCTGCCTTGCTACTCCTTGTTTTATTTTTTGGAGAGGCCGTATTTCTGAAGTCTGGAATGGCTAATAAATTTGAGTTTGCTAGCGGAAATATATACGCAGACTCGCTGCTATCCGCAATTACTAATGGTAGAAACGAAATTTGGCTCACAGATATCCTGGCATGGGCTAATTCTGGTTCAATGGGCATAGCTTTTGGAAACGCTTTTTCAACAATCTATGAGCTCAATAAACGTGCGCTCAGTCTTTATATTTGGGCTCATGACGACTTGGTAATGTTGCTGTATGGATTTGGCCTAACTGGTCTTTGCCTGTATCTTGCATGCTTATGTACTTTATTTCATTCGTTGTTCGCTTCTTTAAATAAGGGTGCAGCCGTACTCCTCACCGTTTTCATTTTATTTCCGTTGCTATTAAATGGATTTTTTCCTTATCAACATCTTGTCTACGCATTTGTCCTTCTTTATTCAATCTGTTCGCATGAATTAATCCCTAGAAAGGATATCTGATGTCGAATAACAACTATCTGCTGACCTTTCACATGACGTGGAGCTATGGCGCATGTTTGCAAGCATTTGCAACTCTAGAAGCACTTAAGAATGTTGGTTGCAAGGCGGAGATTCTCAATTTCATTAATCCTTATGAGCGAAAAGGAAATGAGACTCCTTTCCAGCTCATCAAGGATGGTGATTTTAAAGCTGGCCTTATAGCAGCGGCCAAAAATATCATTTTCCAGCGTGCAAAGCTGCATGCGCGCGCTTTTAAAAAATTCCATTCGAGGCTCCCTCGAACGGAACGGGTGTATACTTCGTGTGCTCAAATGGCTGATATTGAAGCTGATGCGCTAATCGTCGGCAGCGATCAGGTTTGGAATCCTTTTATTACCGGCGGCATTGAGCCCGCTTTTTTTCTTCAATTCGGCAAAGCAACTCGCCGTCTTTCACTTGCTTCGAGTCTCGGTAGTCATATCTATAACGAGATAGAGCAACAAGAAATTCGAGAGTACCTTACTAAATTCGATGCGATAAGCGTGCGAGAAGCTCATGCAGTAGAGCAAATCGCGCCGTTGACGGAGAAGCCAGTATTTAGGTGTCTCGATCCAACTTTACTTCTTGATCGTGAATATTGGCGTGCTTTTTCCCAAAAGCCCGAAGGATTTAAAGGGAATGAACGATACATTCTGGTTTTCAATCTCGCGAGCAGAACCGATAAAGAAATGGAACTTTGGAAGCGTTTCTCAATAGATTCGGGACTGCCTCTTTGGCGACTTAGCAACAATACCTTTAAGGACAAGGTTTTCGATAGGCTCCTATTGGGTATGACCCCAGAGGAATTTGTTTGGCTTATTGATCACGCTCAATATGTGATTACTGATTCATTTCACGGAACTGCGTTTTCAGTGAATATGGGTAAGCCGTTCGTCGCTATGGAACCTATTCGAGGTAATCGTGCCCGAATTGTTGATTTGCTTAATTTAGTTGGAATGGATAATCGCATGCTGGCTGAAAGTGCATGTGAGCTTCCTAGTATCGATTTAGACTATAGCTATGCTGAATCAGCCCTTTGCGAGGAGCGCTCTCGATGCATGGCGTGGATTAAGGGTGCCTTAAATGACTAGTAATCAGGATATTTCATGCGTGGGTAGAGCATGCACTGGCTGTGCTGCATGTTCCGATGCGTGTCCTGTCGATTCAATCTCTATGGTCCCAGATGCGGAAGGCTTTGTTTATCCCTCGATAAACGGTGCATCGTGTCTTGCCTGTGGTAAATGCCTCAGAGTATGCCCTGCTGTTAATCGCTGCACGTTGCGCCCAATTTCAAATATGTATGCAGCATTTTCTAATGACCATCAGCTGAGAAATGAGAGCAGTTCGGGCGGTGTATTTTCCACGTGCGCACGCTATGTTGTCGATCATGGAGGAATCGTAGTCGGAGCAGCGGTTGATTCAACTGGGCACGTTTATCATCGACTTATAACTAACTCAAATGAAATTTCGTTTCTTCAGAAATCAAAGTACGTTCAAAGCGATTGTCAGGGAATATATTGTCAAATTGAAAAATGTCTTAAATCTGGTAGAAGGGTCTTATTCTCAGGATGTCCTTGTCAGGTTGCTGGCTTGATTTCATATTTGGGAAAAGCATATGACAATCTGATTACGATGGATTTGATTTGTCATGGAGTACCTTCTCCGAGGGTATGGGAAGACCATGTCGAGTCAATTACTGGTGGAAAACCAGCTCAAAGCATTACATTCAGAAGGAAAGACGTCTCTGCGAGAACGACTTATTCAGTTGATATTAATGCGCCCGGTTTGCGATATAAAGGACGAGATGAATTTGACGATCCGTATATGGCGCTGTTTGTTACGGGGTCAGCAAATAGGGAAAGCTGCTATACGTGTAAATACGCCAGTTCTGAACGCGTTGGTGATGTGACCATTGGCGACTGCGCGTCATCGAATTGCTACCCAAAGTTCTATCCCTGGGTTCAGCTTTCTTCAATTTCCTTAAACACTGAAAAGGCTAGAAATTTCTGGTCAGAGGTAGAGAGCCTTTTTACCTTCGTTCCTATTGATTATCAACGGGAAATTCAATTGAATGCTCAGCTTTCACATCCAGTAGTTCGACCTGGTTTGAGAGACAACGTATACAGGCGGATACATGAGACGGGCATCGCGTCAGTTGCTGCCGATGTCACACCTTCTCGTACAATTAAAAAGAAACTCAAAAGACTCGTTAAGTATTTAGTTCCCAACGTAGTACGTGGACGTCTCATTAAATTGAAAGCAATAGTTCATGATCGATAATTCCAAGAAGCAACTTCTTAAAAATACGTTTTTTCTGTATATTCTAACGTTTTCATCTCAAGTTCTCGCTCTGATCACAATTCCATATCAAACACGCGTGCTTACACCGGAAACTTATGGTGTCGTTGGCGTCGCCATTTCTGTTATGACGTTTATGTCGCTTGTGCTAGATTTTGGAATTCTTTTATCTGCAACATCAAAAGTCGCACAGCATGCTGAAAATACTGTATTTCTTTCACATCTTTATGGCAATGTGTTCGCTCTAAAAGGCATTTCAGCTATTATCTGTGGATGTTGTTTGGCGGTAGCATGCTGCTCGTCTCCATACCATAGCCGATATTTCCTACTCTACGCTCTCTATTATTTAGCTTATGTCGCTGCTGCGATGCTGCCTGATTATTTATACCGAGGGCTTGAGCGCATGAAAGTCATAACGTTCAGGACTGTAGCGATACGCGCTTTTGCAACTGCGTGCACATTTATATTTCTCCACTCAGACAGTGACGTTTTAGCGCTTCCGATCTGTCTGTTAGTTGGAAATGTTACGGCGCTAGCGGTATGTCTTAGGTATGATCGTAGAGTCTTTGGCATACATCTTCACCGCCCCACGGTTGTCGAGGTGCGGTTACTTGCGAAGGACTCTTTACCGTTTTTCTTTTCACGCATTTCTTCCACGGTATACTCAACAGCAAATCCAATTGTTCTCAATATGTTCTACGCAGGCTTGCCAGTTGTTGGATTCTATTCTGCCTCAGAAAAATTCTTGTCCGTTTCTAAGTCAATCGTTTCCCCTATTGCGGATAGCCTATATCCGTATATGGTTAAAAACAAAGATTTCAGGCTTGTTAAGAAAATATTGCTTACTACAACTCCTTTTATTGTTGTAGGGGCTGCAGTGCTGTATATCTATGCGAATCAAATTTGCGAATTTGTTTTTGGACCAAGCTATGTAGAGGCCGGCATGATAGTGCGCTGTCTACTTCCAGCAATAATGGTGATATTCCCGTCGTACGTTATTTGTTTTCCCGTGCTTGTCCCTCTAGGCCTTTCATCAAGGGCAAATTTTTCAAATTTTATTGGTCTCTGCGTTCAGCTGCTTGCACTTATCATTCTTGTTGTAACTGATTATTTTAATGTCTATACAATGTGCCTCGCGACAAGTGCTGCCGAGGTGTCGGTATTTATCTACCGCTTATCCGTAATCGCAAGATATCAAAAAACCGCTAAAAGCATGAATTCGCGTTAAATATCAGCTATAACAAATTGTAAAGAATGGGGCTCTCATGTTGAGTAACGATAATTCTAAAGTTAATTTTTCTAACGACGGCCGTCTGAAGCTGCTGATCATCGTGGGCACACGCCCCGAGGTCATCCGCCTGTCCGAGGTCATAAAGAAGTGCCGCCGCCACTTCGACTGCCTGTTGGCGCACACCGGGCAGAACTACGACTACACCTTGAACGGCATCTTCTTCTGCGACCTTTCGCTGGACGACCCCGACGTCTACCTGGACGCCGTGGGCGCGGACCTGGGCGAGACGGTCGGCAACATCATCGCGGCCTCGTACAAGCTGATGGTCCAGGTCCAGCCCGACGCGCTGCTGATCCTGGGCGACACCAACAGCTGCCTGTCCGCCATCGCGGCCAAGCGCCTGCACATCCCCATCTTCCACATGGAGGCGGGCAACCGCTGCAAGGACGAGTGCCTGCCCGAGGAGACCAACCGCCGCATCGTCGACGTGATCTCCGACGTCAACCTGGCCTACTCCGAGCACGCCCGCCGCTACCTGAAGGACACCGGCTGCGCCCCGGAGCGCACCTACGTCACCGGATCGCCCATGGCGGAGGTCCTTCGCGCGAACCTTGATAAGATCGAGGCCTCGAACATCCTCTCCGAGCTCGGCCTTGAGCCCAAGCGCTACATGCTGCTCTCGGCCCACCGCGAGGAGAACATCGACACCGAGGCGAACTTCACGAGCCTGTTCACCGCCATCAACGCGCTCGCGGAGAGATACGACATGCCGATCCTGTACTCCTGCCACCCGCGCTCCCGCAAGCGCCTGGAGGCCACCGGCTTCAAACTGGACCCGCGCGTGCGCATGCACGAGCCCATGGGCTTCCACGACTACAACTGCCTGCAGATGAACGCCTTCGCGGTTGTCTCCGACTCGGGCACCCTGCCCGAGGAGTCCAGCTTCTTCGCGAGCGTCGGGCATCCGTTCCCGGCGGTCTGCATCCGCACCTCCACCGAGCGCCCCGAGGCGCTG
>CALGKS010000027.1 GCA_937930475.1 uncultured Collinsella sp.
GGCTTGATGGTCACAATCGCGTCGCCGTGATCGAACTCACCGGTAAACCAGCTCGCAAGCTCAAGCTCGTCGATGGCGCGGGAAAGGCGCTCCGCCGTGGCGGCAGCCTCCTCACGCAGCGCGGCGGCATCGGGGTCATCGCCCATTTCCTCGGCAAGCTCCAGCGCGGCGCGAGCATCGGAAAGCTCACCGCGCGCCGTATCCACGGCGGCGATGTCCTCCTTGGCGCGTGCAATCTCCTCCATCGTGGCGCGAGCGGCATCGGCGTCGTCCCAAAAACCCGGGGCGACGCTTTTGGCCTCGAGCTCGGTCACACGCGTGCGCTTCTCGTCCAAATGAAGATACGCCTCGACCTCGCCGAGCCGGTCCGCAAACGCGTCCAGCTCGGCGGGCGTTACCTCTAAAGCTTCGGCCATTAACGATTCCTGCCGTGGCAGTACTTGAACTTCTTGCCGCTGCCGCAGGGGCAAAGGTCGTTGCGGCCCACGTTGACATAAGGGTCATCGCTCTCGGACTTGCGGTAGGTGGTCACCTTGCCGCCGTTGTTGACAGCAGCCGGGCCTCCCTGGACGGCCGTACGAGCCTGCACCTGTGCCTGCTTGCGCAGCACCGAGTTGCCGTTGTCGCCATCGACATCGGCGGGGCCGGAGAAGCGCGCACCCTCGAGCGCGGGGTCCTCCTTGTGCTCCACGGCGTGCGGGGCGGCCTTGATCTCGATGCGCAGGACGGTGCGCAGGTAATCCTCGTACATGGTGTCGACGAGCATCTGGAACGCGCCATAAGCCTCGGTCTTGTACTCGACCAGCGGATCGCGCTGACCAAAGCCGCGCAGTCCGATACCGGTCTTGAGGTAGTCCATCTCCTGCAGGTAGTTCATCCAGCGGGTGTCGATGACGCGCAGCATGACCTGGGTGTTGAGCTCGCGCATGAGGTCCTCACCCAGACGCTCGGCCTTCATGTTGTAGCACTTCTCAACGTAGGCCAGGACATCGGCAGCCAGGGCCTCGTAATCCTCGTCGGGGAACTTGGGCGTATCGATATGCCCGGTGAGCTCCACAACCCACTTGCGCAGGCCCTCCAGGTCGCGCTCGCCATCGTGACTGTCCTTGGTGCAGAACTCCTGAACGCAGCGGTACACGGTGTCGTGCATGACCTCGGTGATGTGGTCGGTCAGGTCCTTGCCGTCCAGAATCTT
>CALGKS010000028.1 GCA_937930475.1 uncultured Collinsella sp.
GTTCATGTGAGTCCGCAGGCCGTTTCGTCGGCAATCAAAAAGTTGGAATTTGAGTATCAGATTGTTTTGCTCGACCGATCGGCGGGGGAGGCTGTTTTGTCTCCGGCGGGCAGAGAATTTGCGCGTCGTGCACGCGTGATCCTGGCACAAGTCGACGATCTCAAAAAGTACGCTCAATCGAGGGGCGACGGCGTCTCGCCCGATGGCCACTTTCGTCTTTACGCCCCCTGCCTTCATGGGCGGGGGCGCCTTTTTGCCGAAAACTGGTATGACTCGTTTGGACGCTCGCACCCTCAGATTCATCTTGATGTGTGGCATCAGCCAACGGCAACATGCTTTGAATCACTTATACTTGGGATTTCGGACGCGGCTATCTCGTTCGAGGAACCACGGGACAGCGCCCTTTCTTCAAAATATTTGGGTGAAAAGGAGCTCAAGGTTCTTTCGTGTCCAGCGGGTCATCAATCTGTGGGCGCCATGACCATTCGCGAGTTACTGGGCGGCAGGCTCGCTGTTCCCATTAATTTGTCCCCCTGTCTCAATGCGATTAACCAATGCTCTGAAGCCCAGCTCGTTAATTTCCGTTTCCGTGATGTCGAATACGGAAGCAGGGCTCAAGCTGAGTTTCTTCAAGCTGGTGGATTGATATTGAGTTTTTCTGGCTCTTCTCTCGCATCGGATGGATCAGAAGTGAGAGAGTGCTCCATTGAAGGATCGCGTGACGTAACTCTGCCCATCTACTTTTGCTATCGGCAAAATGCGTGGACTGATCGACACCAGACGGTTTTCCTTCACCTATTGCGCCATCTCGCTTCGTGAGACTATTTGACATCGCGTCGTCAAGTGAATATTGACGCTTCGTAACGCATGATTGACGGCTTTGCTCTCATACTTTTCCAAGATATCGGTTTGGATTATTGACTCTTGGAGGGCGAAGCATGAAAAACCGTATGGTTTTGCTCTATATGACGTTCGTTTTCCTGTCGAACTTCAGCACCATCTTGTATTTTCTGACGGTTTACCTTGAGTTTGTCGGCTTCTCGATGGTGGCGATTTCCAGCATGATGGTTGCATACCAAGTGAGCAAGTTCATTCTAGAGATTCCCACTGGCTATATTGCTGACAGGTTTGGGCGAAAGGCGAGTGGCCTCGTCGGCGTCGTGGGAATGCTCGGGTACTATACCGCCCTGCTTCTCATCCGGTCTCCTCTGCTTTTAATCGGCGCATTTGCTCTCAAAGGTTTTGCCGTCGCATGCGTGAGCGGATCCATCGAAGCGATTTATATTGACAGTGTCTCCCAGGAACAGCTCGTGAGACTGAATGTCGTTGAGCGTTTTGTCTTCTATGCATCATATGCCCTTTCCGCTTGTGTGGGCGGTTTCATCTCGTCCGTTAGTGCGTATTACGTCGGTCTTTCGGCGGATATCTTCGCCATGGTGCTGACACTGGCTGTCGTTGCCTGTATCCCTGAGGAGCGAAGAGAAGACACTGCGACGACGTCCGAGCGTGGAATTAGCCCAAGGATGATTGGGGTGGCTATTTCGAGCAACAGTATTCTTCGCTCAGCGTTCGTTATGGACTGTTCTCAGGCGTTTGCTTTCGTTGGTCTGGAAGACTTTTTCTCGCTGCTGCTTGCAGACCGCGGAATGAACGCCGTTGCTTCGGGCGTGACCATTGCGGTTCAGCTCCTTGTTTCCGCCTCAATAGGGTTTATCGTGCCCAGCGTGATTGCCCGTGTCGACAAGGGTCGTTTTGCGCGCATTTGCGGCATCGTTCGCTTGGTATTAACTGCTTTGTTTTTGATTCCCTTTACTCCGGCTTATTTGCTACCCGTGTTTTATGTGCTGCAGACGGCCGCTTACTCGTTATTTGCTCCGATCAAATACTCGGTTTTCCAAAATAATGCCGATTCTTCGATGCGGTGCTCGCTCATTTCGGTTCAAAGCCAAATGGTGGCGGTGGGCGCTGTTCTGTTCTATCTGCTCAACGCCGTGTTGAGTAGCATTGCAGGTATTCGAGTTGTATTGCTTGTTGCACTCGGGATTTCTTCTCTGGCGTATGTCCCCGCGCTATTTCGCCTTACAAGTCAAAGGTCATGAGCATTCAGGCACCGACATTCAGGCATCGATAACTTATATATCAACGCAATAAACCCGAGCGCGAGGGCGTTTGGGTTTATTATTGAAACGTATGTAACCTGGCGGCGCCACACCGCCTGTTAGTAGGGAGACACATGAACGTTCTGGTCGTCAACGCAGGATCTTCGACCCTTAAGTATCAGGTCATCGATACCAAGTCCCACAAGGTGTCCGCAAAGGGCTCCTGCGAGCGCGTCTGCTTTACCGGCGGTACCTTCACCCACGCTGCCAACGGTTCCAAGAAGGTGACCGAGAACATCGAGTTCCCCGACCACAAGGTTGCCATCGAGGTTGTCCTGAAGGACCTCGAGGCCAACGGCGTCAAGATCGAGGGCATCGGCCACCGCATCGTTCAGGGCGGTTGGTACTTTGGCGATTCCTCCCTCGTCGACGAGGACGTTCTCGCCAAAATCCGCGAGGTCGCCCCGCTCGCCCCGCTGCACAACAACCCCGAGGCCAACGTTATCGAGTTCTGCCTGGAGCAGTATCCCGACCTGCCCAACGTCACGGTCTACGACACCGCTTTCCACTTCAACATGCCCGAGGTCGCCAAGACCTACGCCCTGCCCAAGGACGTTTGCGACAAGCTGCACATCCGTAAGTACGGCGCTCACGGCACCAGCTACCGCTACATCTCCAAGAAGGTTGCCGAGATGACCAACGGCGAGGCACGCAAGGTCGTCGTGTGCCACATCGGCTCCGGCGCTTCCCTGTGCGCTATCGAGGACGGCAAGTGCATGGACACCACCATGGGCCTTACCCCGCTCGACGGCGTCATGATGGGCACCCGCTGCGGCTCCATCGACCCGGCTACTGTGTGCTACCTGCAGCGCGAGGGCGGCTACACCTTCGATGAGGTCGACGAGATGATGAACAAGAAGTCCGGCCTTTTGGCCGTGACCGGCGGCAAGACTAACGACTGCCGCAACGTCGAGGAGCTCGCCGCCGCTGGCGATCCCGAGGCTCAGCTCGCCTTCGATATGTTCGTCTACAAGATTGCCGCCAAGGCCGCCGAGATGGCAACCTCCATGTGCGGCATGGACACGCTCGTCTTTACCGCCGGCATCGGCGAGCACGCTCCGGCCGTCCGCGCCGGTGTGGCCGACCGTCTGGCCTTTATGGGCGTCAAGATGGACCATGCCCGCAACGCCCTGCGCGGCGACGGCGCTTGGTGCCTGTCTGCCAAGGATTCCAAGGTCAAGATCTTCGTCATCCCCACGGACGAGGAGTTCATGATCGCTTCCGACGTCGA
>CALGKS010000029.1 GCA_937930475.1 uncultured Collinsella sp.
GCTCGATAATCTCGCCGTCGCTCATCACCAGGATGCAGTCGGCGTTGCGAATCGTCGACAGGCGGTGCGCCACGACAAAGCTCGTGCGACCGGCCATGAGCTCGTCGAATGCCGCCTGCACCTGCAGCTCGGTGCGCGTATCGATGCTCGAAGTCGCCTCGTCCAGTAGCAGAATCGCCGGGTCGGTGAGCATGACGCGCGCGATGCACAGCAGCTGTTTTTGGCCCTGGCTAAACGTGCCACCGTCCTCGCCAATCACCGTGTCGTAGCCCTGGGGCAGCTGCACGATAAACTTGTGCGCGTGCGCGCGCTTGGCCGCCTCAACAATCTGCTCGCGCGTGGCGTCGGGGCAACCGTAGGCGATGTTCTGGGCCACCGTGCCCTCGAAC
Organism: uncultured Collinsella sp.; assembly: GCA_937930475.1. Classification (GTDB taxonomy): domain Bacteria; phylum Actinomycetota; class Coriobacteriia; order Coriobacteriales; family Coriobacteriaceae; genus Collinsella. Next base: position 390 of record CALGKS010000029.1, read on the forward strand.
AGCCAGGTGTCCTGCAGCACCATGCCAAAGGCGCGGCGCAGGCTCTCACGCGTGTAGTCGCGCGAGGAGCGACCGTCGACCACGATGCGTCCGGCATCGATATCGTAAAAACGCAGCAGCAGGTTGATAAGCGTCGTCTTGCCGCAGCCCGTGGGACCGACCAGGGCAAACCGCATGCCGGGTTTGGCATCGATGCAGATGTCCTGCAGCAGCTTGCGGTCGGGCACGTAGCTAAAGTCCACATGCTCAAAGGCGACCTCGCCCTGCGGCGCCGTGAGCTCAACGGCATCCGCCGCGTCGGGCTCCTGCTCGCGCGCATCGAGCAGCGCGAACATACGGCGCGCCGAGGCGTACGCGGTCTGGATCTGCGTGATGACGTTGGTGACCTCGTTGAACGGCTTGGTGTACTGGTTGGCATAAGACAGGAAGATCTGCACGCCGCCCACCGTGAGCGCCGCAGGCACGCCCGCAATCACGCCCACGCAGCCGATCACGGCGACCACAGCGTAGATGATATTGTTGATAAAGCGCGTGCCGGGGTTAGAGAGCGAACCCATAAACTGCGCGCGCTCGCCTGCCGTATAGAGCTCGGCGTTGAGGGCATCGAATTGCAGCTGAGCGCGCGGCCCAAAGGCAAACGCATCCACAAGCTTTTGCTCGCCCACATACTCCTCGATATGGCCGCCGAGCTGACCCTGAATGCGCTGCTGAGCGGTGAAGCTCTTGTTGGAGAGCTTGGCGATGGCGCCGGCCGCAAAGATGGAAAGCGGCGTGACAAGCACCACCACGAGCGTCATGGTCAGGTTGATGGAGAGCATAAACGCGAGCGTGCCCACGATGGTGATGACACCGGTGAAGAGTTGGGTAAAGCCCTGCAGCAGGCCGTCGCCCACCTGGTCGACGTCGTTGACCACGCGGCTCATAAGGTCGCCGTGGGCATGGCTGTCGATAAAGCTGAGCGGCATGCGGCTGAGCTTACCGCTCGCCTCCACGCGCATGTCGCGCACCGTCTCGTAGGACAGACGGTTGACGCAGTAGCCCTGCAGCCACTGGAACGTCGCAGCGCCAACCACGACCAGCGCAAGCCTGGTGACGAGCGGCAGCAGCGCGTCAAAGTCCACCTGCCCGGTGGCGACGATGAGGTCGATGCCCTCGCCGATGAGGATGGGCGTATAGAGCTGTAGAATCACCGAGATGGCGGCACTTACAAACGACGCCACAAACGAAATGCGATGCGGACGCACGTAGCCCATCAGGCGACGGGTCACCGCGCCCACGGGATAGCGCTCGGGGTCGCCGGGCTGGCGTGGGCCGTCGCCCAGATCGTTAAGGTTATCGTTGCCGGACACATTGGCCGTCATCGTGGCAACCGAGCCGGAAGAAGTATACGGGTTCATTTAGCAGCCCTCCTTTGCGCAAGTGAATGCCGGAGCGCACGCGGCGCCTGAGGCGGGCACGGGGCTTGGGGCGAGCGCGGACGCCGCGCTCCCCTGCTGACCCTCGAGCTCCTCGCGGCGAAGCTGCGACTGGCAAATCTCGCGATAGAGCTGGCAGCTTGCGTACAGCTCGTCGTGCGTACCCAGGCCCGCGACCGAGCCGTGGTCGAGCACGCAGATCATGTCGGCATCGCGCACGGTCGAGACGCGCTGGCTCACGATCACCGTGGTCAGCGGGAGCCCGCCCTCGGCGGCACCGCGTACGCTGCGCTCGCGGATGGCGTGGCGAAGCGCTGCGTCGGTCTTAAAGTCGAGCGCCGAGGCGGAGTCGTCCATGATCAGGATCTGCGGCGAGCCCACCAAGGCACGCGCAATGGTCAGGCGCTGGCGCTGGCCACCGCTAAAGTTCTTGCCGCCCGCCTCGACCGGCGCGTCCAGACCCTGCGGCTTGTTGCGCACGAACTCGCTGGCCTGCGCCATATCGAGCGCCGCCCAAAGCTCCTCGTCGGTCGCCGACTCATCGCGCCAGGTTAGGTTGCTGCGGATCGTGCCGCTCACGAGCGACGCGCGCTGCGGTACGGTCGCGACCACATGGCGCAGCTGATCGAGCGGCCAGGCGCGCACGTCGGCACCCATTACGCTCACGCTGCCGGCGCCCGTGTCGTACAGGCGCGGGATAAGCGAGACGAGCGTCGACTTACCGCTGCCCGTGCCGCCGATAATGCCGAGCGTTTTGCCCAGCGGCAGCTCCAGGGTCACGTCATTGACGGCGTTGGCGGCGCCCGCGCCAAAGGAGAAGCTCGCATGGCTGAAGCTCAGCGCGGGAACCGAAACAGCGCTGCCCATCGCGCTCGGCTCGGGCAGCGCAACCGGCTGGTTGCCCTCGTCGGTAATGCTCGGCTCGCAATTGAGCACCTCGTTGAGACGCAACGCGCTGGCGCTCGCCTTGGTAAAGACCACGACCAGGTTGGCGACATACACGATGGAGGTCAGGGTCTGCGTCATGTAGTTGACGAACGCCATGACCTGGCCCTGCGTGAGCTCGCCCACGTTGACCTGGACGCCGCCCACCCACAGGATGGCGCACACGCCCAGGTTCATCACCAAAAACGTGACGGGATTAAGAATCGACGAGAGCTTGCCCACCGCGATGGCGGTATGCGCCTGGTCATCGGCTGCCTGGGCAAAACGCTCGCGCTCGTGATCCTCGCGCACAAAGGCTCGGACCACGCGGGCGCCCGAAAGCCCCTCGCGACAGATGAGTGCGATGCGATCGAGCTTTGCCTGCAGCTGCTTGTAGTACGGGATGCAGCGCGCCATGACAAACCAAAACACCAGGCCGATGGCGGGCGTGCAAATCAAAAAAATCATGCCGAGCTTAAGGTCGATAGCGAGGGCCGCGACCATGGAGCCCACCGCCAGGAAAGGCCAGCGGATGAGCATACGCACGCCCAGCGCCACGGCGAGCTGCACCTGGTTGACGTCGTTGGTGATGCGCGTGATGAGCGACGGCGTGCCAAAGCGATCGAGCTCAGCATAGCTCAGCTTGTTGATGTGCTGGTAGAGCGCGCCGCGAATGTCAGTACCCATGCCCTGCGAGGTGAGCGCCGCCATCTTTTGGCAGACGAGCGTAAACGAGATGCCAATCACGGCCATGGCGGCGAGCACCATGCCGTAGTGGACGACGGCGTTCACATCGTGCGCGCCGATGCCCTTATCGATCATCTGGGCAATCACCAGCGGCGTTAGCAGGTCAAAGATCACTTCGATCAGCTTGCACGCAGGGCCAATCACCATACACCGGCGAAACTTGCCACCAAAACGCCTGAGCAGCTCAATCATAAAAAGGCGCTCCCTATCATCATCTCTCTTCAATCTGATTCATGATAGTACGGCGAACCCTGAAGATGCGTAAGCAACTCGTTACAGAAGAGTCTTGAGCGGTGGTAAAAACCGTCACTGTTTTGGCGCAGTTAGCAAGCGACATAACGCCAGGGATTCAATTATCAGATAAATGTGACCCTTCAGGCGGTTTTGGTCGGCTACCCGCGAGTGCCGGCAGGGCGTTTGGTAGTCGAGCGATTCCGCAAGCAAAGCCGAGGACCAGCGAGACACCACTCCATCACGCCCGGACCACGTGGCCGCCTATGTTTTGGCAAAGCCGGCGAGCGCCACCCAGAGCGAACAAGTTGGCATGAAAAAGGCAAGGCATAGACCTTCTGGTCATGCCTTGCCTTTTGAATGACAAATTGTCGCTCTGGGTGGCGCGCAGCGTCGAGCATTGCGCGGTTTGGTAAAACCGCGCAAAAAGAAAGCCCGTGCGCTCGATGGATTCGGATGCCCGACAGAGGCTCCTTATGGCTGCTTCCTTCCGGACCTGACCAGATTCGGAACATGTCGTCATCCGAACCCATCGAACGCGCTAGGCGCTCGATATATCTTACCCGCTCCCGCCCGATGGGGCAAGGTAGCTAATTTGGGACGGGGCTTTTTTGACTACTTTTAGATACGGCCAAGGTCGTAGGCTTGGGCGGCCGCTTCGCCGGCGCAGATGAGGTTGGTTGTGGCTTCCTGGGGATCGAGCGCCATCTCAAGGCCCATGGGCTTGCGACAGACCGGCAAAACCAGGTCGACGCCCTGCCCATACACCGCATCCAGGTTGTCAGCACGACCGCCCACGACGGCAACAACCGGCTTGCCATAGCGCTTGGCACGGCGGGCCACACCCACCGGCGCCTTGCCGGCAGCGGATTGCTCGTCCATATTGCCCTCACCCGTAATGACCAGGTCGACATCGCGTACGCGCTCGTCAAACCCAATCAAATCGAGCACCGTCTCCACGCCCGAGCGCAGCTCCGCACCGAGCGCTAGCAGCGCGGCGCCCAGGCCGCCGGCGGCGCCGGCGCCGGGCACGCCGAGCACCGAGCCAAACGTCCGCGCACCCTCGGGCACGCGCAACAACCCCTGAGCCCGCGCCCCGGTAATTGCCGCATCGAGCAGGCGACCATAGCCGACCATCCAGCTGTCGTACCTGCGCAACACCTCGTCGTCATCCGTCGGCAAGCCCTTCTGCCCACCAAACACCGCCAGTGCGCCTCGACGCCCCACGAGCGGATTCTCGACATCGGAAAGCACCACGACGCGCGCGCCATTCAGCGCCCGAAGCGCTGGTGCCAAATCGATACTCGCCACGTGTTCAAGGCCTGCGAGACCGGGGGCGATATTGCAGCCACGCTTATCGACAACGTGCGCGCCCAGCGCCTGCAGCATGCCGGCGCCACCGTCGTTGGTGGCGCTGCCGCCCAAACCAATATAGATAGTCTTTGCCCCGCCACGAACCGCACGGAGCATCAGCTCACCCACGCCATAGGTCGAAGCCGCAAGCGCCGCCGATTCCGTGCAAGGCGAATACCCAATACCCGCCGCCTCGGCCATCTCAATAACAGCAGATTCGCGCTCGCCGTCCATCAGCATCCGGGCAGACACCCGGTCGCCCAAGGGGCCTGCAGCCTCGCAGGTCGAGAGCTCACCGCCGCACGCGGCAACGGCATCGAGCGTTCCCTCGCCGCCATCCGCCAGCGGCAGCGCGCTTACCTGGGCATCGGGCCACACGCGGCGCACACCTTCGGCAACGGCCTCCTCCGCCTGCGCGCTCGAAACGCTGCCCTTAAAGGAATCAATCGCCAGCAGCACACGGCGGGGCCGGCGGCACGCGGCACCAAAATCGACCGCCTCAACGGCAGTATCTTCGACACACGCGAGCGCCTCGGCATGAGCGGCATGCGCCTCAAGATCGGCCCCACAACCGCAGCCAGCACCATCGGCGCCACGCAGCCCACTAAAATAACCACTTAGCACCGCGCGACACTCGTCTGCCAGGACGCCGGCGGTCACATTAAACCGATGATTGAGGCGCGAATCGGCATTGAGGTCGTATAGCGATCCCAGAGCGCCCGCTTTAGCATCAGCCGCGCCGTACACGCAGCGCCCCACGCGCGCGTTAACCATAAGCCCCGCACACATGCAGCAGGGCTCGAGCGTCACGTAGACCGTACAATCGGAAAGGCGCCAACGACCGAGCGACTGCGCGGCGGCGCACAGGGCCGAAAACTCGGCATGCGCCGAAGGGTCCTGGTCGAGCTCGCGGCGATTATGCGCCCGCGCGACAATCTCACCCGCGCGCACCACTACGGCACCAATCGGTACCTCGCCCACCGCAGCGGCGGCACGCGCCTCCGCCAGCGCCTCGCGCATAAACTTCTCATCGATTTCGGTGATCGTCATCGTTCGCCTTCCCTGTTGCAAATCCAAAACGATGCTATCATTACGACTCACGGAGAGATGGCAGAGCGGTTGAATGCGGCGGTCTTGAAAACCGTTGAGCGCGAGAGCGTTCCGGGGGTTCGAATCCCCCTCTCTCCGCCACTCTTAGTGACTCACCGGCGTCATGGTCCGCTCGAACAGTGCATCGACCACGTCGGCGATTTCGGATCGGCGCTCTAGTACGTGGCCCGATTCCCACCACATGGTAAAAAGCCGAATAATGCCACCGGCGACAAACTCAGACGTTGTCTCGAGCGATACGGGCGCGAGCGCGTCCTCGTCAAGCGCGCTCATCACGCGCCCGCGTATGGAGCGCGCGATGCGGTCGCAAATCATGCTGGTCAGCATACCCGACATGCTGCTCGCCAAAATGTTATCCATGAGCTGCTCATGCGCCAGAATCAGATCCATGGCATCGGCGAACACTTCGTGGCGAAGCGCGCGCACGTCCTCGGCGCCCTCCGCGCCATCCGCATCGGCCCGCTTTTGCGGCAGGCCCGACATGAGTTCATCGATATAGAAGGCAAAGTAATCGTTTTTGTCGCGGAAGTGCTTGTAGAACGTTGTCCGACGAATCATAGCGCGGTCGCACAGCATGGCAACCGTCACGTCCTCAAACCGATGTTCTTCGAGCAGCTCGGTAAAGGCCTCGAACAGAGCCCGATAGGTTTTCTTGATGCGAAGGTCCATACGTATCGCCCTCCTCAAGGAAAAGACAGCACTCACTAATCTGTCGCATATCTTACACCTGTATCGCCCGCCCTCTGGCGAATGGCCTCACCTTGGTGGAAACATAACGCTTACCGGAAAGTTCGGTATCGCCAAAGGTTGCGGGTATACTAGTAGCGTTACACCAACGGCAGCCGGCGGAAGACGCCGCGGCCATTCGAAACGGAGACACCATGATTCCCGTCATCATCGGTATCGTTGTTGTCGTTGTGATTGTCTGCGCCATCGCCGGCATCTACAACAACATGGTCACCAAGCGCAATCGCATCGATAACGCCTGGCAGAACATCGACACGCAGCTGCAGCGCCGCAACGACCTGATCCCTAACCTGGTCGAGACCGTCAAGGGCTACGCCAAACACGAGCAGGACACGCTTGCCGCCGTGGTCAACGCGCGCAACGCCGCCGTGAGCGCCACCACGCCCGAAGCCAAGATGGAAGCCGACAACGTGCTGACCGGCGCTCTGCGCCAGCTCTTCGCCGTGGCCGAGGCTTACCCCGATCTTAAGGCGAACACCAACTTTACGCAGCTCCAGGCCACGCTCGAAGACACCGAGAACAAGGTGAGCTACGCGCGCCAGAGCTACAACGACTGCGTGCTTAGTTACAACAACGCCATCCAGACCTTCCCGGCCGTCATCTTTGCCGGCATCTTCCAGTTTAAGGAGCGCCAGGGCTTCGAGGCCGCCGAAGCTGCCCGCCAGGCACCCACCGTCAAGTTCTAACAGATCTGCAGCATATCCTCAATCGGGTATATGCATAAACCGCCCCGTCGAATGCATACTTCGACGGGGCGGTTTCCTTTGTCGCAAAGGTCCCCCTCAAGGCGCCGTGCATTTTTGGGAGTATTCAACATGCCCGACAGCTTCGAGCGCCACGATAAATGCCAAAGACCGCGAATATCCCTGCAAATCAAACGTTGTCAGCCCATAACCCCGCCCATCATTCGTAGAAAACATCGAGAAATCCCGATTTTTCGCCCGAGATCGGTATGCAGGGGCCTTCGATTGCAGAATACTCGCAAAAATGCACGTCGCCACCACCCCCACATGGCGCGAACCAAACAAAAGCGCGGCCAAAAGGCCGCGCACCATCTTTACTTCAGATTAATCATTGCCTGTCGCATCAAGACCGAGCCCGCAGGGCAGAGAGCAAGTTCCCTCCCGGCGCACTCCGCAGGACGCAAGAAGCCCTCGCCGCACGAAGTGCGCAGCGAGGGCTTCTTGCATGTCCGAGGACGCGCCGGGAGGGAACTTGCTCTCTGCCCGGACAGGTAAGACAAATTACGCGACGACGTAGACCCAGTCGTGCTTATCCTCAACGGCACCAGACTGGATGCCGGTCAGGGTCTCGCGGAGCTTCTTCATCACAGGACCGATCTCGGTGTAGCCAGCCGGGAAGGTCACAGTCTCGTCGGCACCGTAGACCTTGTTGTCGATCTCGCCGACCGGGGAGATAACGGCAGCGGTGCCGCACAGACCGCACTCAACAAAGGTGCCGGCCTTGACCTCGGCCCACTCGACAGGACGCTGGTCGACGGTCATGCCCAGGTCCTCAGCGACCTGAACGAGGGAACGGCGGGTGATGGAGGGCAGGATGGAGTCGGTGTGCGACTGCGGGACGACAAGCGTGCCGTCCTCCTTCACGAACAGGACGTTGGCACCACCGGTCTCCTCGACATAGGTGCGGGACTCGGAGTCGAGATACAGGTTCTCGGCATAGCCCTCGCGGTGGGCCTCCATCGTGGGCTTAAGGGACATGGCGTAGTTGAGGCCGGCCTTGATGTTGCCGGTGCCATGCGGTGCGGCGCGGTCGTACTCGGAAACGCGCAGCTTGACAGGCTTGAGGCCGCCCTTAAAGTACGGACCGACCGGGGTCACGAGAATGCGGAACGTGTACTCAGGAGCGGGAGCCACGCCGATCACGTCACCGGAGCCGATCATAAACGGACGCACATACAGGGTTGCGCCAGAGCCGAAGGGCGGAACCCAGGCGGCGTTGGCAGAAACAACCTGCTTGACGGCCTCGACAAACTTGTCCTTGGGGAACGGGGGCATCTCCAGACGCTGGGCGGAGTTGTACATACGCTCGGCGTTCATGTCGGGACGGAAGCAGACGATGCTGCCGTCCTCGGCGGTGTAAGCCTTCAGGCCCTCAAAGACCTCCTGGCAGTAATGGAAGATGCCGCCGCACTCGGAGACGTGCATGGTGTGGTCGGTGGTCAGGCCGCCCTCGTCCCACTCGCCGTCCTTCCAATGGGCCTCGTAGCTGTAATCGGTCTTCATGTAGCCAAAGCCGAGGCTACCCCAATCGATATCCTTCTTCTCGACAGTCATATGTCGCTCCTTACATACACGGTTGCATACTCGCGAACCCGCACGCAAGGACCGAAGCCGGCCGCGTCGCAACGTCGCAAACCCGGAGCGTAGAGCCGGGCAGGACACGCGGGCAACATCAAAGCCGATGGCGCGTCGATTCGCATGCAGGAGATTGTACTCCCCGTACGCCTTGGATAAAACGCTTTTCTTTAACTAAGTAAAGTATTTTCATTTGCCTTCAACATAAAAGGCCCGCCACCGCAATTGGTGACGGGCCCCAAAATCAACATTCGAAAGCAGACGCAGCCTACGCGTTCTTCTTCCCGAGCTTAGACTTGACCAGGCCGACCACGGTCGGGATGATCGACACGGCGACGATGCCGATGATCAGCAGCTCAAAGTGCTCCTGCACAAAGGGGATGCCGCCAAAGAAGTAACCCAGCAGCGTAAAGAGCGTCGACCAGGTGATGCCGCCCAGCACGTTAAAGATGACAAAGTTGCGCCAGTGCATGCCGCCCATGCCGGCGATGAAGGGCACAAAGGTGCGGATAAACGGGAAGAAGCGGCCCAGGAAGATGGCCAGGTGACCCCACTTGTCCAAGAAGTCCTCGGACTTTTTAATGCGCTCGGGCGTCATGGCCTTTACCTTGCCCGAGGCAATGATCTTGCGACCGAAGAAGTGACCAATCATAAAGTTGCACTGATCGCCTAGGATGGCTGCAGCCCATGCGGTGGCCAGAAGCGCCACGATGTTAAAGCCGCCGTTGTGGGCGAAGAAGCCCGAGGCGAACAGTAGCGAGTCGCCGGGGAGGAACGGGAAGAACACCACGCCCGTCTCGATAAAGATGATCAGGAACACGCAGCCGTAAGCCATAAGCGGACCGGCGGCGATCCAGCTGGCAATCGCAGTGCGCGGATCCTTAAGCAGCTCGGCAATAAAGTTGATGAAACCCATGAAGTAAAACCTCTCAGTTGTGGGCGCGGACACGTCCAAGTTGACCAGTATACGGTTACGGCACGACCACGTGCGCAATCCCACAAAAGTGCGACTTCATTACCAGCAAGTTTGCATAACTGGCACTTGTCGCCCAAAGCCGCCCAAGATTGCCCTTCCTAATCCCTAGCGAATCGCTATACTTTATTGAATCGCATTGTCACGGCGCTAAGGGAGGGCGGCCGGTGAGCTTTATCAACACCATTCGTGAGGACATCAAGACCGTCCAGGCGCAGGACCCCGCCGCGCAAAATGCCCTGGTCATCTTCCTTTCCTACCCTGGTCTGCACGCCAAGTGGAACCATGTGCCCGAGCACTGGCTCTGGGAGCACGGCCACCGCTCACTCGCCCGCGTGCTCTCGCAGATTACCCGCCATATCACCGGCGTTGAGATTCACCCCGCCGCGCAGATCGGCAAGCATTTCTTTATCGACCACGCCATGGGCGTCGTCATTGGCGAGACTACCATCGTGGGCGACAACTGCGTGCTCTACCAGGGCGTCACACTCGGCGGCACCGGTAACGAGACCGGCAAGCGCCACCCCACCCTGGGCAACAACGTCACCGTGGGCACGGGCGCAAAAGTGCTCGGCAACATTCGCATCGGCAACAACGTCAAGATCGGCGGCAACTCAGTCGTCGTCAAGGACGTGCCCGACAACTGCACCGTCGTGGGCGTGCCCGGGCGCATCATCAAGCGTAACGGCTGCCGCGTGTTCGAGGAGAGCTTTGACGCCAAGCAGCATCGCGAGTACATGCCCGACGATGCCGCCGAGCAGAGCGCCCTTAACCGTCAGGGCATCACCGAGAACGCCCGCCGCGTCAAGGAACTCGAGCAGGAGGTGGCCGAGCTCAAGGCCCTCGTCACCAAGCTCGTGGACGAGCGCTAGGACCGCAGGCAACCGCCACAGCATAAACGCCAGCACAAAAGGCGCGCCGGGGAATCCGTCCCCGGCGCGCCTTCTTTTCGAATGTGACATGTGGGACTGTCCCTTTGTCACCTTATGCGAACTGGCTCAGGTAGAGGTCGGCGTAAGCGCCCTCGGCAGCTAGCAGTTCCTTGTGCGTGCCCTGCTCGATGATGTTGCCGTGATCCATGACCAGGATGAGGTCGGCATCGACGATCGTCGACAGGCGGTGTGCAATCACAAAGCTCGTGCGCCCGCGCATGAGCGCGTCCATGGCACGACCGATGGCGAGCTCGGTGCGCGTGTCCACGCTCGACGTCGCCTCGTCCAGAATGAGGATCGCCGGGTTGTTGAGCAGCACGCGCGCGATGGTCAGCAGCTGACGTTGGCCCTGGCTGATGCTTTCGGCATCGTTGGCCACGCGCGTGTCGTAGCCCTGCGGCATGGTGCGCACAAAGAAGTCGACCTGCGCGGCACGTGCGGCCGCGACAATCTCTTCGCGCGTTGCCTCGGGGCATCCATAAGCGATGTTCTCGGCAATGGTGCCATCAAACAGCCAGGCGTCCTGCAACACCATGCCAAACTGCTGGCGTAGCTCACCTCGGTCCATGCGGCTCGTGTCCACACCGTCGAGCGTGATGCGCCCACCGTCAATCTCGTAAAAGCGCATGAGCAGGTTGATGAGCGTGGTCTTGCCCGCGCCCGTGGTGCCCACCACCGCGATCTTCTGGCCCGGCTCGGCGGTAAACGACACGTCGCGCATAAGCGGCTTGTCGGGCGTGTAGCCAAAGCGCACGTGCTCAAAACTAACGCGGCCCTCCACGCGACCCGGTAGCTTGGCGGCCTCGCCCGGCAGCGGGTCGGCCTCCATCTCGGGCTCGTCGAGCAGGTCGAACACGCGCTCCGCGCTCGCCAGAGCACTCTGCAGCGAGTTAAAGGTAAACGACAGCTGCGTCATGGGCTCGGACGCCTCGTAGATAAACTGGAAGAACGCCTGGAACACGCCGACGGTCATGTGACCGGCAACCAGCATGCTGCAGCCCACGAGCGCAATCACAATCTGCGCCAAGCGGCCGATAAAGCGCACCGCGGGTCCGACGGCATTGATCATAAAGTCGGCCTTGGTGCTCACGCGCGCCAGCTCCTTTGAGGCCTCGTGCACCTCAGCGGAGCTCTGGCGCTCGCGGTTAAACGCGCGAATTACCAGGCGGCCCGAGTAGCCCTCCTCGACCGCACTCGTAATCTTGGACACCCACTCCTGGCGCTCGCCCGTCACATCGTGCGTGCGGCGCGACACGACCTTGGTCACCAGCAGCGACAACGCCGTAAAGAACAAAAAGACGAGCGTGAGCTGCACGCTGAACACGAACATCACGCTCACAGCGCCCACAACCGTGCCGATCGACACCAGCAGCTGCAGCAATCCGCGCTGCATGCTTTCGGACATCTTATCCAGGTCGTTGGTCGCACGGCTGACCACCTCGCCGGGGCGATGCGCGTCAAAGTAGGCGAGCGGCAGACGGTTAAGCTTTTGCGCGATGCGGTTGCGCAGACGCAAGTTGAGGCGCTCGGCGACACTCGACATCAAAAAGCTCTGAAGCGCGTAGAACGAGGCGGCGGCCGTCCAGATCATAAAGTAGATGAAGATAGTCCTGCCGCAGTTCTCCCAGGTGATGCTGAAGGTGGTGCCGCTGGCAAACGCCACCTGTATGCGCTCCCACAGCTCGTCGATAACAAGAGCGCTGTACGCCGGCGCGGCGGTGTTAAAGATGACATAGAACACAATGCTTGCGAACACGATATAGAAGCGCCAGTGATCGCCGGCGGCCTCGCTCCACAGGCGACGCACCGTCGCCCAGGTATCGCGGGGCGTCTCGTCCTCGTCATCGTCGTCCACGTCGCGCATGCGCTCCGCCTCGGCGCGGGCACGCTCGTCCTCGGCGCGCTCGTTTTCCTCGTAGAGTGCCTGGCGGCGAGCCTCGCGCTCCGCCGCCTTGGCGGCTTCGTCCAGGTCGGGCGCGACGCTCGTCTCCTCGACTGTCTCTGCAACCGCGGCGCCATCGGCGACGCCCTGCTTTTTGAGCTCCTCGGTCATGCTACTCACCTCCCTTCATCTGCGATTCCGCAATAGCACGGTACACCTCGCAGGTTTCCATGAGCTCGTCGTGCGTGCCTAGGCCCACGACCTCGCCATCCTTGAGCACCACGATCTGGTCGGCATGCAGAATGGTCGAGATACGCTGTGCGATGATGAGCACCGCGGCATCGCGCGTCTCGTCCTGCAGCGCATGGCGCAGGGCGGCATCGGTCTTAAAGTCCAGGGCCGAAAAACTGTCATCGAAGATATATAGATCGGCATGCTTCATGAGTGCGCGGGCGATCGCCAGGCGCTGACGCTGACCGCCCGAGAAGTTCGTACCGCCCTGGGATACCGGCGTATCGAGTCCCTGCGGCTGGTCGAGTACAAAGGTGCTCTGGGCAATCTCCAGCGCATGGAGCATGTCAGCCTCGGTCGCGTCTTCGTTGCCAAAGCGCAGGTTGCTCGCCACCGTACCCGAGAACAGCCATGCCTTCTGCGGCACGTAAGCGATATGCCCGCGAATCTCACTTTGCGAAAGGTCGCGCAGATCGACGCCGTTCAGGCGAATGGCGCCCTTCGTGGCATCGTGGAAACGCAACAAGAGCTTGGCCACCGTCGACTTGCCCGAACCCGTCGAGCCTACAATCGCCGTGGTCTGGCCACGGCGACAGGCAAAGCTCAGGTCGCACAGGGTGTCCTCGTCGGCATCGTCAAAACGGAACGACATATGGTCGAACACGGCCACCGCGTCGGCCCCATCTGCGGACTCAGGCGCCCCGTCGCCCAGCGTAGCTTTGCCGTCCACAATGCTCGGCTCGATTTCGAGCACCTGCTGCGCACGGTTGAGGCACGCCGCGGCGCGCGGAAGCGTTAGAATCACCATCTGCGCCATCATCACAAAGAACAGGATCAGGATCGCATACTCCAGCACGGCCGAGATGCTGCCGATTTGCATGGCATGGACGCCCACGCGGTTGCCGCCCACCCACAGCACCGCCACCTCGGCGATGTTCATCAAAAAGAAGCTGGAGCTGTCGAGACCCACAAACAGGTGGTTGACCTTGATGGCGTTGGCCGCGTAATCGCTAAACACCTCGTCCAGGCGCTGCTCCTCGTGGCGCTCCTTGTTAAATGCGCGGATAACGCGCACGCCCACGATATTTTCGCGCAGCACCACGTTCATACGGTCGATAAAGCTCTGCAGGCGCATAAAGATCGGCGCGGCGTTAGCCACCGTA
>CALGKS010000030.1 GCA_937930475.1 uncultured Collinsella sp.
GGGCTGGGGAGCTGCTACATCGGTGATATCGTCGAGAATGCCGAGGAAGTTGCCGCGTTGCTGGACTTGCCGCCCTATACCATGCCGCTGTCGATGCTTATCATCGGCACGCCTCGCAAAGAGCGCCCGGCAATCGCGCACCCCGTGGTGAACCTGGTGCACGAGGAACGCTACCGCCGTGCGGACGACGCGACTATGGACGCGCAGGTGGCCGAGATGGACGCGATGTTCCGTCCGCATGCCCGCGAGGTGGGGGAGCGCGTCGTGGACATCTATACCCGCAAGCACACGAGTCCCTTTATGGCCGAGATGAGCCGCTCCATGGAGTGGTGGTTCAAAAACTGGCTTGGAAAATGACGAATGTGACAAAGGGACGGTCCCTTTGTCACATCACATATCGCCGCGGTAGCCTAAAGACTGTATAAATCTTTATCTAGCTGGGAAAACAGTGCATTAAAACATGGCCGATTACCTATAATCCTTTCGAACGTTAAAGTTGGGAGGAAACCGGCTTATGGAACAAAAGGCCAAGGAGGCAGCCTCGCACGCTGCGATTCCTGTGAGCATCTCGGCGATGCTCGTCACGCTGGGCGTGGTGTATGGCGATATCGGCACCAGCCCCATGTATGTAACCAAGGCACTCGTTGCCGGCAACGGCGGCATCGGAAGCGTCACGCAGGAGTTCGTGCTTGGCGCGCTCTCCCTTGTCGTGTGGACGGTTACGCTGCTGACCACCATCAAGTACGTGCTCATCTCGCTGCGCGCCGACAACCACGGCGAGGGCGGCATCTTCGCTCTGTACAGCCTGGTCAAGCGCTGCGGCAAGTGGCTCATCATCCCCGCCATGCTGGGTGGTGCCGCACTGCTCGCCGACGGCATCCTGACGCCGGCCGTTACCGTCACCACGGCCATCGAGGGCCTGCGCACCATTCCCGCGGTCCATGCCGTGCTGGGCGATGACCAGGGCCGCGTCGTCGCCATTACGCTCGCCATCATCATCGCGCTCTTCTTGGTACAGCGCATCGGTACGGCCAAGATCGGTCACGCCTTTGGCCCCATCATGACGCTGTGGTTTCTGTTCCTGGGCGGCACGGGTCTGTTCTTTGTCTTCCAGCACCCCGCCGTGCTGCTGTGCCTCAACCCGGTGCGCGGCATCGCCTTTTTGCTAAGCCCCAACAACCACGCGGGCATCATGATTCTGGGCAGCTGCTTCCTCGCCACTACCGGTGCCGAGGCGCTCTACTCCGACATGGGACACGTCGGCCGCGGCAACATCTACGCCACCTGGCCGTTCGTTAAGTGCTGTCTGCTGCTGTCCTATATGGGCCAGGGTGCTTGGCTTATGAACAACGCTGCCAACCCCGAGCTCATGGGCATTGCCGACCTCAACCCGTTCTACCAGATGCTCGCCCCGGGCCTGCGCCCGTTTGCCGTCGGCCTTTCCACCATCGCGGCCATCATCGCCTCGCAGGCGCTCATCACCGGCGCATTCTCGCTGGTGTCCGAGGCCAGCCGCCTGGACCTTATGCCGCACATGCAGGTCTTCTACCCTGCCGAGACCAAGGGCCAGCTCTACATCCCCATGGTCAACAACGTCATGCTTGTCGGCTGCGTCATCGTGGTGCTGCTGTTCCAGAACTCGGCGCATATGGAAGCCGCCTACGGCCTTGCCATTACGCTGACTATGATGTGCACCACGCTGCTGCTCTTCTTCTACCTGCACGAGGAGCGCAAGCTCAAGGTTGCTCCGTGGATCTTCGCGGCCTTCTTCCTTTTGCTCGAAGGCTTCTTCTTCGTGAGCTCGCTCACCAAGTTCTTCCACGGCGGCTACTTCACCATCCTCATGGCTGCACTCATCATGGGCATTATGGTGTGCTGGTACAACGGCACGGCGGTCGAGCAGCGCCAGTTTACGCTGCTGCCGCTGCGCAGCTACCTGCCGCAGCTCAAGCGCCTGCGCGACGACGACCGTTACGAGCGCATGAGCGACAACGTCGTGTACCTGACCAAGGACACCCATACCGACTACATCGACCGCGATATTGTCTACTCGATTTTGGACAAGCATCCCAAGCGTGCCCACGCCTGGTGGTTTGTGAACGTCGAGACCATGGACGAACCGCATACCTTTGCCTATTCGGTCGAGACGTTCGGCACCGACTACGTGTTCCGCGTGCATCTGTACCTGGGCTACAAGATCAACCAGCGCGTCAATGCCTACCTGCGTCAGGTTGTTCAGGACCTGGCTGCCACCGGCGAGCTGCCGCCGCAGACGCATGACTACTCGGTCTACAAGGATCCGGGTAACATCGGTACGTTCAAGTTCGTCCTGATCCGTAAGCTTCTGGCGCCCGAGAGCGACGTGGAGCCCAGCGAGCGCACGGCCATCACGCTCAAGTACATCATCCGCCGCGCCGCCGGCACGCCCGCACGTTGGTATGGCCTGGAGAACTCCAACGTGAGCTTTGAGTACGTGCCGCTGTTCACCAAGTTCAAGGCCGTGAATAAGATGCAGCGCCTGGCTCCCAACGAGCGACCGTAGACGTCGGCGGCTACACAGAGTTGGCTTTTGATGGATAAGCATGAGGCTGGGGAGGCAAACATGGATACAAAGGCGCTCGATGGCCGCGAGGCGGTGGTCGAAATGGTGCGTGAGGCGCGCGTCGACGCCGCCGAAGATCGGTTCTTTACGAATCGTGCCAACATGGACATGGCCGATCGCGTGATTTCGATCGTGGCACTGGTATTTGGAGCGGTGTGCATGTGCGCACTGCTCGCGCACGTGCTGTTTGTCTAGCGGCTGCCGGTCGTAGAAGGCTTTACACTTAGAACCACCACAAGGGAAACCACCACAAAGGTGCCTGTCCCCTTTGTGGTGGTTTTTGTTTTTGAGAGAGGGGCGGGGCGCTGATGGACGTCCGTACGGACGGCGATATTGCCGATAGCTTTTGGTGGCGGCGCACAACGCTGACGCGCCGCACTCCTCTGTATGACGCCTGCGTATCGGTGGGACTGTTGGTCGCGGCGACGATTGTGGGCGCGCTGCTCGACCATCCGGGTCTCGCGCCGAGCATCATGATCGTCTATGTGTTCGCCGTTCAGCTGTGCGCATTCTTTACCTGGAGTCGCCTGTATTGCTTGCTGAGCTCGGCTGCCGCCGTGGCGCTCTACAACTTTTTGTTTGTCGACCCGCGCTACTCGCTGTCGCTTATCGACCGCGGCTATCCCGGCATGTTCTTCATCATGTTCGTGGTTTCGCTTGTGTCGAGCTCGATTGCGTTGGCCCTGCGCCGCGCCTTGGCACAGGCTGCCGCCAGCGACCGCCGCACGCATATGGTGCTCGAGACCAACCGCATGCTGCAGCGGTGCGCCGATCAGCATCAGATCGTTCACGCCATGGCCACGCAGCTGGCGCGTCTTTCGGGCTGTCCGGTTGTGTGGTACAGCGCCGACGCCGAGGGCGATGACCTGCTGCCGCGTGCGACGTACACGGCCGTGGGCGATGCGGCGCCGGTGCACGAGCTGGCGCCGCAGATGCCGCCGCGGCTCTCGGCGTCCGCCTATGTGGGAACGCCGCTCGACGCCACGTTTGGCGGCTCGGCGTTTTATGGCATCTACCTGACGGTTCGCACAGGCGACGGCTTCGTGCGCTCGGGCGACCCCGCCTCGGTGGTGGGCGTGCTGGCTATCGTTGCCGAGCCCGACGTGCTGACGCACGAGGAACGGACGCTTGCCGATGCCATCGTGAGCGAAGGCGAGCTGGCACTCGATCGCGCTCGCGCCATGGAGGCCCGCGAGGAGGCGGCGGTACTCGCCAAAAACGAACAGCTGCGCGCCAACCTGCTGCGCTCCATCTCGCACGATCTGCGCACGCCGCTCACTAGTATTTCGGGTAATGCCGACGTACTGCTCGACCAGGGCTCGACCGGCACCGCCGTGCTCGATGCCCAGACGCGCCGCGGCCTGCTTCTATCCATTCGCTCGGATGCGCAATGGCTCAACGCTACCGTCGAGAACCTGCTTGCCATCACCAAGCTCGAGGGCGGTGGCATGCATCTGTCGACCACGCTCGAGCTCATGGACGATATCGTCGAGGAGGCGCTGCGCCACGTGAACCCGGCCGTGCGCGAGCACGACCTTAAGGTGGTGGCGGGCGACGAGCCGGCGCTCGTCAACGTCGACGCGCGCCTGATGGTGCAGCTCGTGGTGAACCTGGTGAACAACGCCATCACGTATACGCCGGCGGGCTCGCATATCGTGATTTCGATTGGCGTCAACGATGGGCACGTGACGTGCTCGGTGGTCGATGACGGCCCTGGCATTGCGCCCGAGGACCGCGAGCGGATCTTTGAGTCGTTCTACACCGCCAACCATGGTCTTGCCGATAGCCACCGCAGCGTGGGCCTAGGTCTTTCGCTCTGCCGCTCCATTGCGTTGGCGCATGGCGGTAGCATAGAGGTTGCCGCGGCGGACCCGCACGGCTCGGTCTTTACGATTGAGCTTCCCGTCGCCGATGTTTCGTTTGATAAGGAGTAGCGCCGTGCCGAACTCTGCCGTAAAACCGCTTATCTTGGTTGTCGAGGACGATCCCGCCGTCCGCAACCTTATCGTTGCTGCGCTCGAGGCGCACGGCTTGCGTCATATGGCCGTGGAGACCGCCCATGCCGCCATCGCCGCCGCCTCATCGCAGACGCCGAGCATCGTGCTTCTCGATTTGGGCCTGCCCGATATGGACGGCGTCAAGGTGGTCGAGTCGGTGCGCGCGTGGTCGGGCATGCCGATCATCGTGGTCTCGGCGCGTAGCGAGGACGCGGACAAGATCCGTGCGCTCGATGCCGGTGCCGATGACTACCTGACCAAGCCGTTTTCGGTCGAGGAGCTGCTGGCACGCATCCGCACGACGCTCCGGCGCCTCTCGTATGCGCAGATAGGTGCGGGTTCGTCCGAGGGCACGTTCGATACCGGCGAGCTGCATATCGATTTTGATGCCGGCATCGCCACGATGGATGGCGAGGAACTGCATTTGACGCCGATCGAGTACAAGCTCCTGTGCCTGCTGGCGCATAACGCCGACAAGGTGCTGACGCACCAGTTTATCCTGCACGAGATTTGGGGCACGGCAACTAAGAGCGACCTGGCGAGCCTGCGTGTCTTTATGGGCACGCTGCGCAAGAAAATCGAGTCCGACCCCGCGCACCCGCGCTATATCCAAACGCACGTGGGCATCGGTTACCGACTGGTCACCCAAGGCTAGATCACCAACCACCATCTCAATATGAGTTGCGGTGAAATACGGACGGAAATGGCCTATTTGGCGGCCAAACAGTCCGTATTCCACCGCAACTTTGTTATTTGCCCTTGGGCTTGCTGGCGTAGAACTTCTTCTTTTTGGGCTTGCCGGCGGGGGAGGGTTTGCCGGCACCGTGCGGCTTGCCGTCGCCGGCGTGCGCATGAGCGGGCGCGGGCGCTGCCGCGCGAGGCTTGCGAACCTCGGGGTTGCGCAGCTCCTCGACGCGCTCGGCAATTTCCTCGGCGCTAAAGCCGACTTCGGCCATGGCGTCCTCGATGGGCAGGCGGCGCACGATATAGCAGTGGTGCACCTTCTGGTTGCGCGCGAAGTCCTCGGGGATGGTCTGCGCCGTAATGTCCTGTAGCACCACGCCCGCACGCGCGAGCTTGCGCGTCTCGGGGCGGAAGCCACGCAGGTTGCAGCTAAAGATGGCGTGGCCACCCTGCGTGAGCAGGCGCGACACGCCGGCCAGCAGCTCAACGTGGTCGCGCTGGACATCCCAGGTGCGGCGGCCCATCTTGGACGAGTTCGAGAACG